>NZ_JBHUWW010000091.1:0-36198 GCF_042669755.1 Kitasatospora sp. NPDC057223
GCCCCGCAGGCGCCGCCGCCACCGTCCGCGCTGCCCGGGGGCCCGGGCGGGCGCCCGGCGCCCGCCCGCTCGGCCGGGCGGCGCCGGTTCCTGCTCGGTGCCTGGGCCGTCAGCCTGGCGGCGATCCTGCTGACCGGCTTCGTCGGCTACCTCTTCACCTTCTCGCACCTCCAGGAGCGGCACTTCCAGTCGACCTCCTACAAGTCCTTCCGGGACCAGCTCGCCAAGGCCGTGGCCCCCACCGGGGCGGCCGCCGACGGCGCGCCGGTCGCCCTGATCGACATCCCCGCGATCGGCCTGCACCAGGCCGTCGTGGTCGAGGGCACCACCGGCCGGGACCTGATGCGCGGCCCCGGCCACCGGCGGGACACGGCACTGCCCGGCCAGCAGGGCGTGAGCGTGCTGTTCGGGCGCGGGGCGAGCTTCGGCGCGCCGTTCGCCCGGCTGTCCGAGCTGCGGGTCGGCGACAAGATCGAGGCGACCACGGGGCAGGGGCGGTTCACCTACACCGTCAACGTGTACGGCGGCGCGGACCGGCCGATCACCGACCCGGCACAGAACCGCCTGGTGCTGGTCACCGGCGACTCCGGCTGGATCCCGGACGGCACCGTGCTGATCGGGGCCAGGCTCGACGGCGACGCCCAGCCGAACCCGGGCGGCCGGCCCGCCTACATCCCGTACGACAAGGCGCTGGCGGCCGACAAGGGCGCCCTCGCCGCACTCCAGCTCTGGACGCTCGCGCTGCTCGGCGTCGTCGTGGCGGCCACCGTCGCGGCCCGCTACTGGCGTCGCTCGGCCGCCTACCTGAGCCTGGCGCCGGTGCTCGGCGCGGTGCTCTGGAGCGTGTACGAGAACGCCGCCGCCCTGCTGCCCAACCTCTACTGACGCGCCCGCCCGGAGGACCGCACCGATGACCGACGCCCCGAACCTGACCGCCGAACTCCCCACGGCCCGCACCGCTCCGGCCGCCGGCCCCAACGAGACGACCCTCACCCTGCCGCCCGTACCGCCGGTGGACCACCGGCCCGCCGAGGGCCTGGCCGGGCTGGAGACCCGGGACGTCTCCGCCTGGTTCGGCTCCCACAAGGTGCTGGAGCGGGTCTCGCTCGGCATGCCGGCCGGCGAGGTGACGGCGCTGATCGGGCCGTCCGGCTGCGGCAAGTCGACGTACCTGCGGATCCTCAACCGGATGCACGAGATGGTCCGCAGTGCGTCGCTGGCCGGCCAGGTGCTGCTGGACGGCGACGACGTCTACCGGCACGGCCGCCGGCCCGCCGAGGTGCGGCGCCGGATCGGCATGGTGTTCCAGCGGCCCAACCCGTTCCCGGCGATGTCCATCCAGGACAACGTGGCGAGCGGGCTGAAGCTGGCCGGGATCAAGGTCTCGAAGGACGAGCGCGAGGAGCTGGTGGAGTCCAGCCTGCGCCGGGCCGGGCTCTGGGACGAGGTCTCCGGCCGGCTGCACACCCCCGGCGGCGCGCTCTCCGGCGGCCAGCAGCAACGCCTCTGCATCGCCCGCTCGCTGGCCGTCTCGCCGGACGTCCTGCTGATGGACGAGCCCTGCTCCGCGCTCGACCCGACCTCCACCCGGCGGGTCGAGGAGACGATCGCGGAGCTGCGCGGCCGGCTCACCATCGTGATCGTGACCCACAACATGCAGCAGGCGCAGCGCGTTTCGCAGTCCTGCGCGTTCTTCCTGGCCACCCACGACACCCCCGGCCGGATCATCGAGGCGGGCCCCACCGAGGAGGTCTTCGGCGACCCGCGCGACCAGCGCACCGCCGACTACGTCAACGGCCGCTTCGGTTAGGCCCCGGTGTGCGGTCGGCCGGACGGGTGCCCGGCCGACCGGGGTTGCTTTGCGTTCGTGACGCGACGGTTTCTGATCGTTTGGACCGTTACCCCCGTTGTGCGACTGTCGTTGGTCCGGGTGGATCAGTTCTCGGACGACCCGACGAAACACGCCGAGACCCGACGAGACCCGATGAGAGGGGCCGTACGATGCCCACGCCCGCCGCCGACGCCACCGTTGCCGTTCCGCCCGCGCGCGAGGCCCCGGCCGGGCCGGGTGCGTACGTGGGCAAGCACCCCGGTGAGCCGAACGTGATGGATCCGGCGCTGCTCGCCGACCCGGTCACCGGCTACGGCAGGCTGCGCGAGCAGGGCCCGATCGTCCGCGGCCGGATGCCGGACGACGCGCCGGTGTGGCTGGTCACCCGCTTCGACGACGTCCGCGAGCTGCTGCGGGACCAGAGGTTCGTCAACGCCCCCGCCGCCGTACCCGGCCACTCGGGCGAGGATCCGCGCGCTGCCGCGATGGAGCGGTCGGGCCTGCCCGCGGAGGTCCACCGCTACTTCCTCACCTCGCTGTTGGACACCGACCCGCCCGGCCACACCCGGCTGCGGGCTCTCGTCACGCGGGCGTTCTCCGCCCGCCGGGTGCAGGCCCTGCGCCCCCGGGTGGAGCGGATCACCACCGAGCTGATCGACGCCCTGCCGGGGCACGCCGTCGACGGGGTCGTCGACCTGATCGAGCACTTCGCGTACCCGCTGCCGATCACCGTCATCTGCGAACTCGTCGGCATCCCCGAGGCCGACCGGCAGTTGTGGCGCGACTGGAGCGCCGACCTGCTCAGTACGGAGGCCGACCGGCTGCGCGCATCGACGCCGCAACTGATCCGGCACATCAAGGACTTGGTCGCGCAGCGGCGGGCGGAGCCCGCCGACGACCTGCTCAGCGAACTCGTCGCACCGGGCGACGGCAGCGGCAGTGACGACGGCAGCAGCGTCGACGGCAGCGGTGACGGCATCAGTGACGGCATCAGTGACGACGAGGCCGTCACCATGGTCCTGATGCTCGTCCTGGCCGGTCACGAGACGACCGCGCACCTGATCGGCAACGGTACGGCCGCCCTGCTCTCGCACCCCGACCAGCTCGCCCTGGTGCGTCGCGACCCGGCCCTGTGGCCGTGCGCCGTCGAGGAGTTGATGCGCTGGTGCGGCCCCGTCCAGATGACCAGGCTGCGCTGTGCGACGGAGGACCTGACCTTCCGGGACACCCGGATCCGGCGCGGTGAGTTCGTCCGGCTCGTGCTGGTGGCGGCCAACTTCGATCCGCGCCGGCACGCCGATCCGGCACGGCTCGACCTGACCCGGGAGCCGGTCGGCCAGGGCGAGCAGCACGTCGGCTTCGGCCACGGCATCCACTACTGCCTCGGCGCGGCGCTCGCCCGCCAGGAGGCGCAGATCGCCCTCGCGGCCCTGCTGGGCCGCCATCCCGGCCTGGCCCTCGCCGGGGCCGTCGAGGAGCTGGAGCACGCCCCGGTGCCGGACGGCCGGCGGCTGACCGCCCTGCCCGTACGTCTGTAGGGCTCCTCCGGCCGGACGCCTGCAGCGCTCCTCCGGCCCCGCCCGTCTCAGGCGGACGCGGCGTCGGCGGCGAGCAGGCCCTCCAGGACGGTGGCGACGCCGTCCTGCTCGTTGCTCAGGGTGTGCAGGCTGACGGCCGCGAGCACCTCCGGGTGCGCGTTGGCCACCGCGTACGCCGTACCGGCCCAGGCCAGCATCTCCAGGTCGTTCGGCATGTCACCGAAGGCGACCACCTCGCTGCGGTCGATCCCGTGCTCCGTACACCAGCGCGCGAGCGTGCTGGCCTTGGTGACCCCGCGCGCGCTGATCTCCACCAGCGGGATCGGGCTGGAGCGGGTGATCTCGGCGAGGTGCGCGGCCACCGACCGGGCCTCGGAGAGGAACTTGTCCGGGTCGAGGTCCGGGTGCTTGGCGAGCAGCTTGAACAGGCCGCGTACGGCGCCGTCGGAGCCGAGCAGCTCCTCGGCGGGGCCGACGGGGTGGTTCTCGTCCGAACCCCACATCCGCACCTCGTACCCGGCCTCGCGGGCGAAGCCGCCCGGGAACTCGAAGGCGAACGCCGTGCCCGGCAGCTTGGCCCGCAGCGTGGTGATCACCGCGAGGGCGTCGTCCACGCTCAGCGGGAAGGTCTCCAGCAGCTCGCCGCGCCGGACGTCGACGATCGCGCCGCCGTTCGAGCAGATCGCCACTCCGTGGCCGCCCACGTGCGGGCTGACCTGCTGCATCCAGCGGGGCGGGCGCCCGGTGACGAAGACCACCTGGACGCCGGCGGCGTCGGCGGCCGCCAGTGCGGCGGCCGTACGCACGGAGACGGTGCCGCCGGAGCACAGCAGGGTGCCGTCCAGGTCGGTCGCGATCAGGCGGGTACGGGGCTTCGGGTGGCCCGGGGTGGTGGTCACCGGTCCATCTTCGCTCACCGGCCCCGGGAGGGCACTGATCCGGGCAGGATCTGCCGGTTTCCGTCCCGGCCCGGCGCGTCCCGGAAGAGATCGAAAGGCCGGCCACTCCTGAGGGTGAACTCACCTCGGGGGGCGGGTGATCGGCCCGCGATATGCGCTACCGTCCGTATCAGTACGACTACTCAAAGTTTGACCCCGGCGGTGCTGACACACCCCGGGGTCCGACATCAGGAGAAGAGAGCTCCCAAATGCAGATTCATCGTATCGCGCACAAGCGTGACTACACGGTGCTGTCGAACAAGACGCTGCAGGACCCGACGCTGAGTTTCAACGCGTTGGGCATTCTGGTGCGCATGCTGTCGCGCCGGGACGGACGGGTCGTCAACGTCCGTACGCTGGCTGCCGAGGGCCCCACCGGGCGGGACGCCGTCGCGTCCGGGCTGCGGGAGCTGAAGGCCCGTGGCTACTACTTCGTGGAGACCGCGCCGGACCCCGACACCGGCCGCGTCCTGTCCACCACGGACCTCTACGAGCGCCCCCGCGCCGACATGCCCGCCCCCGACACCATCCTCGCTCCCGCCCCCGTCCGGGAGGCCGTCCTCCCAGCCCAGCGGCGTTCTCCGGCGGCCGGGAATCCGGAACCCGGGAAGACGGGAACCACCCCTACGGGGGCTATTACTACGGGAGCAGTACCCAACCCCCCGGAGGCCGCGCCCACAGCCGCCGTGCGCACGAAGCGGACCCCGGCCGCACCGCCACCCCCGCCCGGCCCGGCCGCCGCCGCCGTCCTGCACCACCTCGCCGCCACCGACCACCGCCTCATCCTCGGCGCCAGGGACCGCGCCACCATCGCGCCCCTCATCGACGATTGGCTCGCCAACGGCGCCACCGAGGGCCAGATCATCAGCGCCGCCACCCTCGGCCTGCCCGCCGACCTCCGCTGCCCCGCAGGCCTGCTCACCCACCGCCTCCAGACCAAACTCCCACCCCCGCCCCACACCCTCCCCGCACCGCCCCGCCCCCTCGCCGACCACCCCGAATGCCGCACCTGCGACCGACCCCTCACCACCCCCGAACCCACCCCCGACGGCCTCTGCGGCGACTGCCGCCACATCCGCGACAACCCCCTCCTCCCGCCCGACCACTGGATCTTCACCGAACCACTCCCCGAAGAGACCGCCCCGGCCGGGGATTCGTGCGCGTAACATCCGCCAGTCCGCCCGGCATCTGTATGGGAGAGTGCTCCCAGCGCCGGTCGCCCGGCGCGGCACTCTCCCGTACGCAGCGTGGGGTCGCTGCGCCGGTCGGTGAAAGGTGCACATGTGTCGGCTCAGTGGGGCGGGGGCCCGTCCGGTGACGGCAGGCGGCGACGCGGCACCGGGACGGGCACCGCGCCACCACCGGGCGTCCCCGAGCCCCGCAGCGGGGGCCCCGGCCGCGCCGGAGCCCGCCGCGGCCGCAAGCCGGAGCGCAACGTCAAGAAGATCGCCGTCTGGACGGCGGCCGGTGCCCTGGTGCTGACCGTCGCCGCCGGCGGCGCGGCCTACTTACTGATCAACAGCAGCATCAACGCCTTCGACCCGGGCGGCATCGCCACCGACCGCCCGCCGGAGGCACCCGCCGACGCCGACGGCAACCGGCCCGTGAACGTCCTGCTCATCGGCTCCGACAGCCGGGGCGGCAGCAACAGCGACCTCGGCGGCGGCGAGGACGGCGGTGCCCGCTCGGACACCACGATCCTGCTGCACGTCTACGCCGACCACAAGCACGCCATCGGCCTCTCGATCCCCCGGGACACCCTGGTGACGATCGCCAAGTGCAGGCTGCCGAACGGGAAGTGGACCAAGGAGCGGCCCGCGACGAAGTTCAACGAGGCCTTCTCGGTCGGCGGCACCGACCAAGGGAACCCGGCCTGCACCCAGAACACCGTCGAACTGCTGACGGGCATCCGCGTCGACCACACCATCCAGGTCGACTTCCAGGGTTTCTCCGCCATCACCAAGGCCGTCAACGGAGTCGACGTCTGCCTGCCCGAGGCCGTCTACGAGGGCGACATCAACCCCAAGCTCGGCCGCAAGGGCAAGCAGATCCTCCCGGCGGGCAAGCAGCGGGTCAACGGCCAGCAGGCCCTCGACTACGTACGACTGCGGCACGGCATCGGCGACGGCTCCGACATCGGCCGGATGAAGCGCCAGCAGGCGTTCATGAGTTCACTCGTCTCCGAGGTCAAGAAGAACGGCCTCAACCCCGACAACCTGCTCCCGCTCGCCAACGCCGCCACCGGTTCGATGACCGTCGACCCCGGCCTCGACAGCGCCGCCAAGCTGCTCTCGTTCGCCCTGTCGATGAAGAACATCGACCTGCACGACCTCAAGTTCCTGACCCCCAGCTGGCACTACCAGCAGCGGGGCAAGGACCAGGACCTGCTCCTCACCCACCCCGCCGTCGACAACCTGTGGGCCACCATCAAGGCCGACCGCACCATCGACGGCCAGGACGCCACCGGCCAACAACCCGACACCGCGGCCGAGACGGCTCCCCCGTCGCCCTCCGCTGCACCGGCCCCCAGCGCCGACAACAGCGCCGTCAAGGTCGCCGTCTACAACGGCACCACCGTCCCCGGCACGGCCGGGAGGGCCTCCGCGACGCTTCAGGCCGCCGGCTTCACCGTCAGCAGAACGGCGAGCGCCGCGTCCGCCACCCACGCCACCACCGTGGTCGAGTACGGCGCCGGGCAGAAGGCGGACGCGGAGCGGGTCGCCGCCCTCTTCCCCGGCGCCACCACGGCCCCCGGCAAGTCGGCGGGCATCAGCCTCACCCTCGGCAAGGACTACGCCGCCCCCGCCACTGCCGCCACCGGTGCCACCGGCGCCCCCGACACCACCACGGCGGCACCGCCCCCGCTGCCCACCAGCGTGACCGACGACGCCCGCTCCGCCGACGACGACATCTGCTCCAACACCAGTTACGGAAGCGGCGGTTGACCGTCCTCTCGGCGGCGCCCCGGCCGGACGGGCGAGGCCGTCCGGCCGGGGCACCGCGCCCGTGTCAGTCGGTGACCCGTACGTCCACGGCGGCGGTGTGCAGCGTCCCGGCGGTCTGGAACTGCAGGTAGAGCCGCCAGTCACCGGCAGCCGGCAGCTCGGCGTGGAAGGACAGCGTCGGACCGCCGGTGCCGGCCCCGTCCTTCGCCGCCGCCTCCGGGTGGAGGTGGGCGAAGGCCTGGTCCCCGGCGTGGAACGCGGTCAGGTGGGCGTAGGACTCCAAGTACGGCTGAAGATCGCTGACCGGCCTGCCGTCCTTGCTCACCGTCGCCCTCAACTCGCCTGCGGTGCCAGCGTTCGGGACGCCCTCGACGGTGACGGTGTACCCGTCGACGGTCGTCGTGGGCGCGACCGTGGCGGTGGCGGTGGCGGTGGCGGTGGCGGTGGCGGCTGCGGCGTCGCCGGGCACGGTCACGGTGCGGCTGAGCACGAGGGGGGTGCCCCGGCCGGGCCCGCTGTCCGGTGTGAACGAGGCGTACACCCGCCAGCCGCCCGGGGCCAGCGCCGCGAGCGGCGCCGTCCAGGTGCCGTCGGCGGCCAACTCCGGGTGCAGGTGCTGGAATCCGGTGAGGTCGGCGCGGATCGCGTAGAAGTGCAGCAGCTTCGTCTGCTCCAGGGCGAACGCCGTCACGGGCTTTCCGTCCGGGCCGCTCACCGTGAACCGGAAGTCCGTGGCGGTGCCCGCCGGCAGGGTGCCGGCCGCCGCGTCGAGCCGGTAGCCGCCCTCTTCGGAGGCCAGGCCGCCGGCCGTCCCGGGGTTGCTGCGGTCACTGTGGTTCTCGTGGCTGCTGTTGCCGCCGTGGTTGTCGGGGTTGTCGTGGTTGTCATGGGCCTCGGCGGCGCCCGAGTTGTGCGACATGCCGGGCATGCCGCCCGCCGGGGAGCCGCAGGCGGTGAGGGCGACCACCAGGGCGGCTGCGGTGGCGAGGAGGGCCGAGGTACGGGTACGGGTGTGCGTACGGGTACGCGGGTGAACGGACATCGCGGTGGCGTCTTTCGAGTGGGCGCGGCCAGGGGCGGCGGCGCGCGGGTGGGCAGGGCGCTGCCACCGGACTCCTCGGGGAGTCCGGTGCGGCCCGCTCACGTCCGCGCGACGCACACCCGGAGAAGGAGCCGTCGCCCGGCGGCGGGCGGCCCCCGGGGGCCGACCACGTGCCGCCCGCAACCCCTGGCCAGGGCGGTCGGCAGGACGGGCAGGATTCCGGCGACCGTCGGGCCGGGAGCGGGCAGGGCCACGCCGTCCCGGCTCTTGGTCGCCACACAGAGGGTGGCGTCGCCGTGGGCCCGCAGCGCTCCGGTGGCCGGGTGCGCCGCGTGGCCGGGGGCTGCGCCCGTGACATGGGCGGCGGTCGTCCGTGCCGGGTCGTGGCAGCCACGAGCGGCGCCGGGCGTCCCGTGCATCAGGAACAGGCCCGCCAACACGGCACACAGGACGAGCAGTCGGGCTGCCGCCCGGCCGCCTGCCGTACCGCTGCCCCCTGCTGCCATCCGGTCCGTCCTCGGTGGGTCCGCCGCGCCCGACGATACCCCCTCTCCGTATGTCGCAGCGGCAGGGCGGCCCCCGGGCGTGCCCCGAAGGGTGGCTTGTGACCGATTCGCCCCGAGCTGAGGCATCACCTGGAAGGATCTGGGCAGGAATCACTTCGGCAACCCCGTCCGCAGGAAGTCCGATGCCAGCACCTCGCTACCGCAACGACGAGCGTGAACCGACCGGCACTGCCCTGCCGCCCTGCGAGAGCTGCGGCAGGCAGCTCACCCGGTGGACCGCCGCCCTCGGCATCGCCAGCTGCACCTCCTGCGCACCGGCCCTCACCCGGCGCCCCGACCGCGAGCCGGTCTCCCTCGGCGAGGCCCTGGCCGGAGCGTTCGACGAAGCCGCCCGTACCCACCGCGGCGCACCCGCCACCACTCTCGTACCGGCCCAGCGCACCACCGGCTCCGCCGCCCTCGGCACCGGCAGCAGCCGGGACACCACCTGCCGCCACTGCGGCGCACCGTCCCTCTGGCACCCCACCGTGCACGGCAGGTGGGTCCTCATCGAGCCCGGCGACTGGCCCACCGGATCCGTCCCGACCGGCCGACGCTGGCGCATCGCCGGCGACGGCACCGCCGTCAACCTGCGCGCCGCCAACCCCACCGACACCTGCCGGATCAGCCACTTCGACACCTGCCCCAGCAGCCCCGCCCCCCACGACTCCCCCACCCTGCTCAGCCTCTGGAACCGCCACGCCCGCCGCCCGGCGTAGCCGCCCCGGACAGGGGACCTTGCACTCCGGCCCGGGCGCGGACCGCCCTCTCAGGAACTCGAATCCTCGTACGCCGTTCGCCCACAGGGTGCCGCTCATGCTGCGTCTGCCGGAGCGGCGTCTGCACGATGAGCGGCGTGGTGCGCGCGGACGCGTTCGGCCTTGGCCGCCACCTCGGCCGGCTCGACCGGCCCGTGCTCGGCTTCCGCGGCCGCGATGTACTCGTCGATGGCTTCGCGCCGGAGCTGTCGCTGTACGGCCTCCTCGATGTAGGAGGAGACGCCCTGCTTGCCGGCGCGCGCGGATCGCCTCCAGGGTCTCGGTGAGGGTCGAAGTCCGGGGCCGGCTCCGCCCGGCGGCGCGGGCGGCGCGGGGGCCGCCGTTCAGGAGGAGAGGCGGTTCAGTGCTGCGGTGGCGATGCCTTCGACGTCGGCCGGGGCGTCGGTGGGCCGGCCGGTGAGCTCGACGATGGCGACCCTGGTGCCGCTGCGCAGGACCGCGACCCCGCCGCCGGCGACGCCGTCGCCGCTGTAGACCGGGTACCAGCGGGCGGTGCCCCCGGTGACGGTCAGGGTGTGGGCGGCGCCGTAGTACCAGTGGCCGGCGGGCTCGTCCTGGCAGTCCTGGACGAGTGCGACGAGCTGCTTCTCCCAGGTGGCGGCCTCGGCCCCGGTGGGGGCGCTCGCGGCCGACTCGATCAGCAGGCCGTCGGTGTCCAAGGTCCAGTTCACGGACGCGTACGCGGTGGCCCTGCCCTTGGTCAGGTCGCGCATCGTCTCCTCGCCGGAGCACGCGGACAGGCCCTCCCGTCCGGCCAGCGCAATGGTCGCGCCGACCGGGTTCAGGCCCCGCCGGAAGTCCTCGCTCTGGACGAGGTCGGCGGAGCCGAGTCCGGGCGCGCCGGCCGCGACCGCCGTCGGGCGGGCGGCGGTGACCGGGTCGGCGGCGGCCGCGGTGCGGTGCGCGGCGTCCTGCGCGGCCCCGTCGGCGGTGGCCGACTGGGTGCCGACGACGCTGACCGCGATCAGTGCGGCGGCGAAGCAGGCCGCGGCGGCGACCCGGTTGCGGCGAACGGACTTCTGCTGGACGGCCTGGTTCTCGGTCATCTGGTCCCCCTGCTGGTCGGGACGCCTGCTGCGTCCTCGTACAACCGGGGAGATGCCGCGGGTGGAGGGAAAGTTGGAGCCCTGACCGGCTGTTTCACAGCTGTGACAGAGCGGTCCTGATGACGCGGTCCATCGCGGCCGTCCCCAGGCAGGCCCCGACCTCCAGCACCCCGTAGTGGTTGCCGCTGCGCAGCACGGCGATGCCGCCGCAGGGCTCCTTGCCCTCGGGCGCTGTACCGGTGGTGTTGAGGGACCCCTGGTACATGCCCAGCCAGTTCGCGGTGACGTCCGGGGCGAGCCGCAGCGTCGTGGTCCGTCCGTAGACCCAGTGCCCTGGTGGTTCCTCCTGGCAGGGCACCTCCTCCAGCAGCAGGCGCTCGGCGAGGTTCTGCGCCAGGGAAGGGCTCGGGGCCTCGGCCGCGACCTCGCGGGCGACCTGCTGCGCCCGGTCTGCGGCCGGCGTGGGGTCGCCCGGGTCGGTGCGGGGGCCGGTCAGCAGTTCGCGGAAGTGGGTATCGGGCCCGCCCAGGGTCTGGGTGAGGCTCTCCTCGCCGGAGCAGGACGAGTTGTAGACCCCGTCGCCGTACCGGTCGGTGACGTGGATCGGCCCGATGCCGACGTCCGGGCCGAACGCCGAGGGTGCCAGAAGGTTCGCGGTC
Source organism: Kitasatospora sp. NPDC057223 (assembly GCF_042669755.1). Lineage (NCBI taxonomy): Bacteria > Bacillati > Actinomycetota > Actinomycetes > Kitasatosporales > Streptomycetaceae > Kitasatospora > Kitasatospora sp. NPDC057223. The sequence continues at coordinate 11,324 of NZ_JBHUWW010000091.1, forward strand.
GTCATCGGCCCGGTCGCGCCGGTCGCATCGGTCGCGCCGGTCGGCGAGGCGGAGCCGGAGGCCGAGGTCGAGGTCGAGGACGTGGGCGAGGCCGGGGACGTGGGCGTCGGACCGGACACGCCGGGCGTCGCGAGAGCGGACGCGCCCGGGGATGCCCCGCCGACCGCGGCGTCCGACCGCGCCGCCGGGTGCGCGGTGGCGCCGGGGGGCGGCGGCAGGACGAATCGGCCGGCCACCAGCCCGAGCGCGGCGGCCGCTACCAGGGCTGCGACGGCGGACCGGAGCCGGACGACGGCGCGGCCGCCGCCCGCCGCGGGGCCGCCGTTCACAGACCGGTGACCAGGCGCTCGCGCATGAAGCGGCGGGCCTGGTGGATACGGTCCTTGACCGTGCCCAACGGGGCGTCCAGCTCCTCGGCCACCTGGACGTAGGTCAGGTCGCCCAGGTCGCGCAGCACGAAGGACTCCACCAGGGCGGGGTGCTGCTGCTCCAGCGCGGCCAGCGCCTCCATCAGGTCGAGCCGGGTCCCGGCGATGACGCTGGTGGTGCGCGGGTCGACGGACTCGGGGAGGTCGGCGTGGCTGTCCTCGGCGCGCCGGCGCATCGAGCGGTAGGTGGACCGGGCGGCGTTCGAGGCGATCACCGTCACCCAGCCCAGGAAGGAGCCGTGGCCGCCGTACTCACCGAGGTGCGTGCTGATGGACAGCAGCGCGTCCTGCGCGGCCTCCTCCGCATCGGCGTGGTGGGGCAGGAAGCGCGAGCAGCGACGCAGCACCACCGGCCGCAGCTTGGCCAGCAGGTACTCCATCGACCCCGGGTCCCCCGCCTGAGCCGCTGTCACGAGCCGCTCCAGCTCACCTTCCTCGAACACCCGGATCCCCCGTTTCGTCCCGCCTGGCATCCCATTCGCCGAACGGGAGTTCCGTACTCCCCCCGACTCCGGCAAGATGCTGCCACATGCACAAGCTCGGCCGTTACCTCCTCCTGGAGCGGCTCGGAGCCGGCTCCTTCGCGACGGTCTGGAAGGCCTACGACCCGGAGCTCGACACCGAGGTCGCGGTCAAGGTGCTGGCCGAGAACTGGGCCGCCAACGCCGACGTGCGCGAGCGGTTCCTGACGGAGGCGAGGCTGCTGCGCCGGATCGCCAGCCCGCGGGTGGTCCGGGTGCACGACGTCGGGGTGCAGGAGGACCGGCCCTACTTCGTCATGGACTACGTACGCGGCGGCACCCTGGCGGACCGGGTCGGGCGGTGCGACCCGCAGGAGGCGCTGCGGCTGGCCGCGGAGGCGGGCTACGCGGTCCAGGTCCTGCACGAGGCGGGCGTGGTGCACCGCGACGTCAAACCGTCCAACCTCCTGCTCGCCGGCGGCCCGGCGCCCGCCGCGGTGCTGGTCGCGGATCTGGGCAGCGTGAAGCACCTGGCCGACGCATCCGGGCTGACGGTGACCACGGGCACGCCCGCGTACATGGCACCGGAACAGGCCTTCCAGACCGGCGGGATCGACGGGAGAGCCGACGTTTACGCGTTGGCCGTCGTGGCCTACGAGCTGCTGACCGGGCAGAAGCCGTTCGGCTCGGGCGGGCGCGCCACCGCCCTGATGACCGACCAGCGGACCGCCTCGACGCTGCCGGTGCTCCCGGCCGGAGCGGAGCTCCCACCGAACGTCGCCCTGCTGCTGCGGACCGCGATGTCCGTCGAGCCGGCCGACCGCCCGCCGACGGCCCAGGCCTTCGCGGACGCACTGCTGGCTCCGGTGCCGCCGTCCCAGCCCTGTGGGCCTGTCCGGGACGGCCCCGGGTGGCTGACCCCGCGCGCGGTCTGTCTGGCGTCGGGCACGGTGTTCACGGCGACGACCCTGCTGAGCTGGCTGCAGCGTTGAGTCCGACCGGGAGCCGGTCCGCACCGGCGGTCGTGTCCTGGAGCGGAATCCGGCCGCAGAACCGTGAAGGACCCCGGTTCACTTCGTCACCGGACGGGCGGACCGAAGCGCGGTTCACAGAACGTGTTCGATCCGCCAGGTGAACAGATCCGGCAGCAACCGGGCGAGTGGCTCCGTTCCCGAGGAGGCGGACGGGACTCCCGTAGGGTCGTTCCCATGCGATTGAGCACGGTGATCCTCCCCATCCACCGGTGGAGCGAGGGGCAGAAGATCTGGCGGCGGGCCGAGGACCTCGGCTTTCATGCGGCCTACACCTACGACCACCTGTCCTGGCGGTCCTTCCGGGAGGAGCCCTGGTTCGGGGCGGTTCCGACGCTGACCGCCGCTGCGACGGCGACCGAGCGGATCCGGCTGGGGACGCTCGTCACGTCGCCGAACTTCCGGCATCCGGTGACGCTGGCCAAGGATCTGCTGACGGTGGACGACGTCTCCGGCGGGCGGCTCACGGTGGGGATCGGGGCCGGCGGGGACGGGTTCGACGCGACGGTGCTGGGGCAGGAGGCCTGGACGCCGAAGGAGCGGGCGGACCGGCTGGGTGAGTTCCTGCCGCTGCTGGACAGGCTGCTGACCGAGGACGCCACCACCGAGGAGGGCCGGTACTACTCGGCCGTCGAGGCGCGGAACATCCCCGGGTGCGTGCAGCGGCCCCGCGTGCCGTTCTACGTCGCCGCCACCGGCCCGCGCGGGCTGCGGCTGGCCGCCGAGTACGGGCAGGGCTGGGTCACGTACGGGGACGCGCGGGGGCCGGCCGACGTGCCGGTCGAGCAGGCGCCCGCCGTGATCGAGGCGCAGTTGGCGAAGCTGGCGGCCGCCTGCGAGGCGCAGGGCCGGGACGTGGCGACGCTGGAGAAGGTGCTGCTGCAGGGTTCCACGGCGGAGCGGCCGCTCGCCTCGCTGGACGCCTTCGTCGACTGGGCGGGCCGCTACCGGGAGCTGGGTATCACCGAGGTGGTCATCCACTGGCCGGTGCCGGACTCCATCTTCGAGAACGACCTCACCGTCTTCGAACGGATCGCCACCGAAGGCCTCGCACAGCTGGGCTGACGCTGCGGGCGAGGGCGCTCCCGGCCCTGGGCGGGTACGGGGAGGACGAACGGCCGGGGCGCTCTCGTTGCGGTTCGATCACGGCGTGTCCGATTGATTGAGCATTTGTGTGATGTGTGTGGGTTAACTCGCTTGGCGGGGGGAAGCGTCGGCTCTCATAATTCCTGCTGACACGCGTGGCGGTCGGTCTGGAGGGGCCTCGGGGGTGGCCTGTTGAGGGCGCGCACGCGGCCCTTTCACACATTCATGGGGGAATCCCTTGCCCGCGCCCGAAAATGCGCCGTCCGCCGATCCGGTCGATGTGACGTCCGCTCCCGAGGCCGGGAACGACGTCGTTCCCGACCCCGATCCCGTTCCCGACGCCGCGTCCGTCACAGCGTCAGAGCCTGCTTCGGAGACCGAGACCGAGACAGAGACCGGGACCGGGACCGGGACGACCCCGGCGGCCCGACGGCCGCGGCCGGTCGGCGTGGTGCTGGCCACGCTCGCGGTGCTCGCCGTGACCGCTGCCAGCGCCGCTGTGACCGTCAACGTCGGCAAGCCGGAGGCCGGCCCGGTCACCGTCGGGTCCGTCCAGGCACCGGCTGCCGCGCCGCGCGCGACCGCCTCGCCGTCGCCGCTCCTGACGCTGGCTCCGGCGCCCGCCCCGGCGCCCCGGCCGGCCACCACGCTGCACGGGAGCGTCGCCGGGGACACCCACGGCGGCGATCTGCGGTACTTCTTCGTGCCGGTCCCGGAGAACGCGGAGTCCTTCGGTTCGGCCGACGGATACCAGCTGAGCGACCCGGAACTCGTGGTCGCGTACGGGCAGAAGGACATTATTTCCGTTCTCGACTCCTACGGCTTCAAGGAATCGGTCGAGCGGACGTACCGTACGGCCGACGGCAAGGCCGACGTCCTCGTCCGGCTGACGCGCTTCTCCTCCGCCTCGAACACGACGGAGTTCATCGGCAGCGGCGGTTACACCAAGGCCGACGAGAGTTTCGACATCGGCGGCGTCGCGGGGGGCCGGGGCTTCCTGTTCAAGCCCAAGCAGAAGGCTTTCACCGGCGAGATGATCGGCGTCGCCGGTAAGGGCGACGTGCAGATCGAGGTCGAGATCGACGTGAAGGGCGACCTCGACAAGGCCCTGCTCACGGACGTGATGAAGCGCCAGGTCGACCGCCTGTCCTCCGGCGGCTGAGCCCCGCTCCCCTTCCCTCCCACTTTCTGGAGCAACTCCGTGAGCACCGAGCCCGAGGGGCAGACGCCGGCCGACGCGTCTCCCGTCCCCCTCGTCAAAGCACCGCCCGCACCGCCCGCACCGCCTGCCGCACCGCTGTCCGCACCGCCCGCCGCGCCTCCGGCCGAGGTGAGCCCTTGGGCCGCCCCGGGATCGGCCGCGGCCGGCTCCGCCCCTTCCGCAATGCCGGAACCGGGGTCGGGGTCGGCTCCGGAGCCGGCGCCGGTCGAGCCGCCGGCAGCCGGAGTGCCCGGGGCCGGCGTCCCGGTGACCGACCTGCTGGCGGCCGGCGAGCCGCCCGCCGGGGCACCCGTCCGCCGGCGCCGCAGGCCCCGGCCCGTCCTGCTGCTGTCGTCCGCGCTCGTGCTCGGCACGCTGCTGGGCGGTGGCGTCGGGTACGGCATCCAGGCGCAGCGCCCGCCGACGCCGCTGCCGCCGCTCCAGGTGGCGCTGCCCCGCTACCCGGCCGACATCGCCGACCCGAAGGCCGTCGCCGATGCCGCGCCCAAGCCGCTGGGCATCGACGGTGACCTCACCAAGCTGGTGATCGCCCGGCCGGAGGGGACGGAGGCCTGGGGCGACAACCCGGACACTCCGAGCTGGCTCACCATCGGTGATCTGGCGGACCGTTCGGGCGCGTCGAAGACCACGTTCACCAGCCTCAACCAGCAGGGTTTCCGCCGGGCGGCGGGCGTCGACTGGGAGAAGGGCGGCACCAAGTACCGGGTGACGCTGACCCAGTTCGGCCCGGACGAGGCGAGCGGGGCGATCACCAACGTGAAGGACTCCCTCGCGACCGAGCCGTTCGCGGACGGGGTGAACGGTGTCTACAAGGTGGCGACCCAGTCCACCACCTGGGCGGACAGCACCGACAAGTACTACTACGCGTACGCCCTCGCGCGGCGCGGCACCGTGGTGATGAGGGTCGAGATCTTCGCACCGCAGAAGGCCGACGCCACCGAACTCAAGGATCTCGCCAAGAAGCAGTGGGAGCGGCTGGCATGAGCGACACCACCGTGGGCCCCGTCCCGTCCGACGAGGCCGCCGCCCCGCCGTCCGAGCCGGCACCGCCCACCCCCGTAGTTGAGACCGAAGCCGAAGGCGGGATCGAAGGCGGGACCGAAGCCGAGGCCGGCCCGGCGGAGCTGCCCGCACGCCCGGGCGGCCCGCGCCGTCCGGGCAGGCGCCTGCTGCGGGCCGCCGGGGTGACCGTGGCCGCCGCGCTGGTGGGCGTGGTGATCGGTGTCGGCATCGTCGAGCTCGGGTACCACGGCTCCACCCCGAAGACCGAGGCTGCGGCCGCGGGGCCTGCCGCCGCGCCGACGCCGACGGCTGCGCCGACCGCTCCGGCGTTCGGCGCGAAGTCGAACGGGAACCACTTCGGTTCGCTCCGCGACCTGCTGATCCCCGTTCCGGCCGGCTTCGTGCTCGGCCCGGACTACGACAACTACGGCAACGACGCCGAGCTGACCGCCGAACAGCTCACCGCCGAGATCGACGAGGGCCTCAAGGACCTTCCGGCGGACAAGCGCGCCAAGATGCGGGAGTTCTGGACCGGACTGCACGTGAAGGGCACCGGGGTCCGGACCTTCAAGACGTCCGCGAGCGACCTGGTGGTGAGCATCAAGCTGCGCCAGTTCAACCAGGACGAGGTGCAGAAGGAGAACGAGTACACCGCGTTCTTCGGCGGCGACAGCGGCATCTTCCGCAACGGCCCCGAGATCCCGGGCCACCCGGAGGCGCACTGCTACCTGATGCCGGTCGAGCCCGGAGCGCCGATCGACTACCTGGAGTGCTCGGCGGCCGAGGGCGACCTGCTCGTCATCATGGACGTCGAGGGTGTGGCCCTGCTGCCCAAGGACAAGATCGTCAGCCTCTTCACCGCGCAGCTCGACCGGCTCGCCCGTCCTGGAGCGTCAGCATGACCGACAGCATCACCGCGGCCGACAACACCGCACCTGACAACACCGCACCTGACAACACCGTGCCCGACAACACCGTGCCTGCCACCCCCGCCCCGCCTGTCGCCCCTGCCCCTGTTCCTGTCCCCGCTCCGGCTGCGGTCTCCGCCATCACGGTGGACGTCTGGGCCCCGCCGGGCGCGGTCTACGGGCCGGGCTGGCCGGTGGAGGCGGCGGAGACGCCGGAGGAGCGCCGGGTGCGCGTGCGGCGCCGCCGGATGGCCGCGGTGCGCTGGGGCGCAGCCGTCCTGGTCCTCGGACTGGTGGGTGTGGAGGCGGCGGTCGCCGTCACCACGATGGACCGCACCGACCTGCCGGGCCTGGCCACGCCGGCCGACGGCCGGTACAGCTTCCCCACGCTGGTGCTGCCGCCACTGCCGTCCGGCAAGCCGGCTCCCAGTGCGGACGGCAGGTCGGCCCGCCACCACGCCGATCTGCGCAGCCTGCTGCTCCCGGCGCCGAAGGAGGCCGTCGCACCGGCGGCCACGGCTGGTGCCTCCACGGCTGGTGCCGCCACTGCTGCTGCCTCTGCGACGGCGGCCACTGCCACGGCCACCGCGAGCGGTACCGCCACCGCCACCGCCACCGCCGTCCCCGTGGCCGGGCCGACGCCCGGGGAGTGGGTCGCCTGTGACGCGCTCGCCGACGACCAGCGCGACCCGGTGGCAGTGAAGGCCGTACTGGCTGAGAACGCCTGCCGTGCCGCCGCCGTCCGCGAGTGGACCGCCAAGGACGGTACGAGGACGCAGATCAGGCTGCTGCACTTCGGCTCGGCCGACGAGGCGTCCGCGGTGTCCCGGTTCATCTGGACGGCGGGCGCGCCGAAGCTGGAGGGTCTGCAGACCGATCCGGCCAAGGACTTCGACACCGTCGTCGGGGTGGCGTCGATGGTCCGGAGCAACGGCGGCGGCAAGCCCGGCGCCCCGGCCACCGCCCGGGTCGGCTACCTGGTGGCCGGCGACGTGGTCGCCGTGATCGAGATGACCAACCCGCAGGACGTTCCGGCGCCGGCGTTCCGGCAGGTCGTCACGCTCCAGTCGGACCTGCTCGCCTGATCCCGGTGTGCGGGGCCCCGGCTCGCCTTCCCCTAGGGGACGGTGAGCCGGGGTCATCCCGAAGGTGCAGGTGAGGCTCGTCAATCCAGGGCATATCCCGCGCGGGCCGCGACCACTACCTTGAGCGTGTGTCCACTGTCATCAAGACGGACGGCCTCACCAAGAGGTTCCCCCGGGTCACCGCCCTCGATCAGCTCACCGTAGAGGTGCAGCCCGGGGTGGTAGGCCTGGTCGGGGCGAACGGCGCGGGCAAGTCCACACTCATCAAGATCCTGCTCGGCCTGGCTCCGGCCACCTCGGGCACCGGACAGGTCCTCGGCCTGGACATTGCCACCGAGGGGTCGGCGATCCGCGAGCGGGTCGGCTACATGCCCGAGCACGACTGCCTCCCACCGGACGTCTCCGCGACCGAGTTCGTGGTGCACATGGCGCGGATGTCCGGCCTGCCGGCCGCCGCCGCCCGTGAGCGGACGGCCGACACGCTGCGCCACGTCGGCCTGTACGAGGAGCGGTACCGCCCGATGGGCGGCTACTCCACGGGCATGAAGCAGCGGGTCAAGCTCGCCCAGGCGCTCGTCCACGACCCTCAGCTGGTGCTGCTGGACGAGCCGACGAACGGCCTCGACCCGGTCGGCCGGGACGACATGCTGGCGCTGATCCGCCGGGTGCACTCCGACTTCGGCATCTCCGTCCTGGTCACCACCCACCTGCTGGGCGAGCTGGAGCGGACGTGCGACCACCTGGTGGTCATCGACGGCGGGCGGCTGCTGCGCTCCTCCTCCACCGCCTCCTTCACCGAGGCCACCCAGCTGCTGGCCGTCGAGGTGACGGACCATCCGGACGACGCCTCGCTCGACGCCGGCGGCGCCGTGCGCGAGCGGCTCTCCGCCGCCGGGCTGACGGTCACCGCGGACGGCACCCGGCTGCTGCTGGTCCGGATCGAGAACGACGACACGTACGACACCATCCGTGACACGGTGGCGGGGCTCGGCCTCGGCCTGGTCCGGCTGGAGCAGCGCCGCCACCGGGTCGCCGAGATCTTCACCGGGGCCGGCGCGGACGTCCACGAGGCGGACGCACACGAGGCGGACGCACACGAGGGAGGTACCGCAGATGTCGCTGCCTCCTGAGACCAGGAAGTCCGACTCCGGCGTCATCCACGACATCGGCTACCGCGGCTACAGCGGCCCGCGGCTGGGCCGCGGGTACGCCACCCGCTCGCTCTTCGTCCAGGGCCTGCGCGCCGCGTACGGGCTGGGGCGTTCGGGCAAGTCCAAGGTGCTGCCGATGATCGTGCTGGCGGTGCTCACGGTGCCCGCCGTGGTGATCGTCGCGATCTCCGTGATCCAGGGCTCCACCGAGCTGCCGCTGGACTACCCCGGCTACCTCAGCGCCTTCGGGCTGCTCGTCGAGCTGTTCGTGGCCGCCCAGGCGCCGGTGCTGATGTCCCGCGACCTGCGCCACAGCACCGTCCCGCTGTACTTCTCCCGGCCGCTCACCCGGGGCGACTACGTCCGCGCCAAGTTCGGCGCGATGACGGCCGCGATGCTGCTGCTGATGGTCACCCCGCTGGTGGTGCTCTACCTCGGCGCGGTGCTCGGCGGGATGTCGTTCGGCCACAACACCGCGCACTTCCTGTACGGGGTGGTGGCGGCGGCGCTGTACGCGCTGGTCTTCTCGGCGATCGGTCTGCTGATCGCCGCGAGCACGCCGCGCCGCGGCTTCGGGGTGGCGGCGATCATGGGGTTCCTGGTGGTCAGCCTGGCCGTCGCCGCGATCATCTTCGGCATCGCCGGCGGGCTGCAGAGCCCGACGCCCGACTCGGCGAACTGGGCGGCCCTGATCTCGCCCGGCTGGCTGGTCGAGGGCCTGGTCAACCAGGTGTTCGGGCTGGGCAGTGACGAGGGGCTGCACGCGCCCGGAGCGCTCGGCGCCACCGTCTTCGCGGCCGAGGCGGCCGCCATCGTCGCCGGCTCGTACTGGCTGCTCCGGCGCCGCTACCGCGGCATCTGACCGACCGAGTATCTGAGAGGGCGCCATGACCACCATCACCATCGACAAGGTCTCCCGCTGGTTCGGCAACGTGGTCGCCGTCAACGACGTCAGCATGACGATCGGCCCCGGCGTCACCGGCCTGCTCGGCCCCAACGGCGCGGGCAAGTCGACCCTCATCCACATGATGAGCGGCTTCCTCGCGCCGTCCTCCGGCTCGGTCACCCTGGACGGCGCGAAGATCTGGCGCAACCAGCAGGTGTACCGGCAGATCGGGCTCGTCCCGGAGCGGGAGTCGATGTACGACTTCATGACCGGCTGGGAGTTCGTCCTCGCCAACGCCGAGCTGCACGGCCTGCCCGACCCGGGCGCTGCCGCCCGGCGCGCGCTGGGCCTGGTGGAGATGGAGTACGCGCAGGAGCGCAGGACCGGCACGTACTCCAAGGGCATGAAGCAGCGCGTCAAGATGGCCTCCGCGCTCGTCCACGACCCGGCCGTGCTGCTGCTCGACGAGCCGTTCAACGGCATGGACCCGCGCCAGCGCCTCCAGCTGATGGAGCTGCTGCGCCGGTTCGGCGCCGACGGCCGTACGGTGCTGTTCTCCTCGCACATCCTGGAGGAGGTCGAGCAGCTGGCCCGGCACATCGAGGTCGTGGTGGCCGGCCGGCACGCCGCCTCCGGCGACTTCCGCCGGATCCGCCGGCTGATGACCGACCGCCCGCACCGCTACCTGGTGCGCTCCAGTGACGACCGCCGGCTCGCCGCCGCACTGATCGCCGACTCCTCGACGGCCGGCATCGAGCTCGACTGGCACGAGAAGGCGCTGCGCATCCAGGCGGTCAACTTCCAGGGGTTCACCACCCTGCTGCCGAAGGTCGCCCGGGAGGCCGGCATCCGGCTGTACACCGTCTCCCCGGCGGACGAGTCGCTGGAGAGCGTCTTCTCCTACCTCGTCTCGTCCTGACCGACTCCTGACCGCTGACCGTTGACCGCTGACTCCTGACCCCCGGCTCCCGGCTCACGACCGCTGCCCCTGACTCCTGACTCCTGGAAGCCGGGCCCCGCCCGAACGACCCGGCACCGGCCCGGTCACCGAAAGAAGGCCGATCACCGTGAACACGACCGTCGCCAGGCTGACCGTACGCGGCCTGCTGGGCCGCCGCCGCGGCGTCCTGCTGCTGGTCGTCCCCGCACTGCTGCTGCTGATCTCGGTGATCTCCACCGGCTCCAGCGGGGACAAGCACGACCTGACCGTCAAGATCCTCGGGCAGCTGTCCCTCGGCACCCTGGTGCCGATCCTCGGCCTGGTCGTCGGCACCGGCGCCATCGCCACCGAGATCGACGACGGCTCGATCGTCTACCTGCTCGCGAAGCCGCTGCCCCGCTGGAAGATCGTCACCACCAAGCTGGCGGTCGCCATCGGCACCACCTGGGTGATCGCCGGCATCCCGACCTTCGTGGCCGGGCTGATCCTGTACGGGACGAAGGACAACCTGGCGCTCGCCTACACCGTCGGCACCCTCGTCGCCGGGGCCGTGTACAGCGCGCTGTTCCTGCTGCTCGGCGTCGTCACCCGGCACGCGGTGGTGGCGGGCCTGGCGTACGCGCTGGTCTGGGAGAGCCTGATCGGCAACTTCGTCGAGGGTGCCCGGACGCTGAGCGTGCAGCAGTGGGGGCTGTCGGTCGCCAGGACGGTGGCCGCGGACGGGGCGATCGACGCGGACGTGGCGCTCGCCGCCGCCGTCCCGCTGCTCGTGGTGGTGACTGTCGCCGCCACCGTGCTGGCCTCGGTGAAGCTCGCCGGGTTCACACTGGCCGCCGACGAGTAGCCGCCGACGAGCAGCCGACGGCGAGCAGCCGACGACGGGCGGCGGGCCCGCTCACAGCGTGCGGTTGTGCCCCGCACCCCAGCCGGCCACGGCGGCGACGGCCGCCAGGACCAGCAGCAGGACCAGCGGCGTCGTCCAGCTGCCGGTCGCCTGGTGCAGCGCGCCGGCACCGACCGGGCCGGCCGCCGCCACCAGGTAGCCGACCGCCTGGGTCATCCCGCCGAGCTGCGCGGCGCCCGCCGCACTGCCGGTGCGCAGCACGATGAACGCGAGCGCCAGGCCCAGCGAGCCGCCCTGGGCGATCCCCAGGATGGTGGCCGACACCCAGGCACCGGGCACCGGGGAGATCAGCAGGATGGCGATCCCCAGCGCGTTCAGCCCGGCCATCGACAGGGCCAGGCCGCGCTGGCGGGTCATCCGGCCGGCCGCGAGCGGGACGAGGAACGCCCCGGCGACCTGTACCAGGTTGCTGAACGCGAAGACCAGGCCGGCCTCGCCGCGGTCCATCCCGTGGTCGGCCAGGATGGTCGGCAGCCAGGCGACCAGGGTGTAGACCAGCAGCGAGGAGATGCCCATGAACAGGCTGATCCGCCACGCCAGCGGTGAGCGCCAGATGCCGTCGACCGGCCGGCCGACCGCCGGGGCGGCGGCCACGGCGGCCTTCTCCTGACGCGAGCGCAGGACCTGCGGCAGCCAGGCCACCGCGGCGACCAGGGCCAGCACCGACCAGGCGCCGAGCGAGGCCTGCCAGCCGCCGCCGAGCGCCTTCTCCAGCGGCACGGACACCCCGGCGGCGAGCGTCGCGCCGACCAGCATGGTGGTGGAGTAGACGCCGGTCATCGTCGCGGCCCGCGCCGGGAACTCCCGCTTGACCAGGCCCGGCATGGAGACGTTCAGGACGGCGATCGCCACGCCGATCACCATGCAGCCCGCGTACAGCGCGGCCACCGAGGGCAGCACCCGCAGCAGCACGCCGGAGCCCAGCACCAGCACCGCGCCGAGTACCACCCGCTCGGTGCCGAAGCGCCGGGTCAGCCGGGGCGTGAGCGGGGCGCCGAGGCCCTGGAAGAGCACCGGGACGGTGGTGATCAGGCCGCTCGCGGTCGAGGACAGGCCGAAGGTGGTCTGGATCTCGCCGACCATCGGGGAGATCGCGGCCAGGCAGGCCCGCATGTTGAGGGCGACCAGCAGGATGCCGGTGAGCAGCAGCGCGGGGTGCGCGAGCCGGCTGGGGAGGGGACGTACGGAGGTGACCACCGGCTGCTGGGCACGGGTGACTGCCATGGGACGGGTTCTTTCTGGAGCGCGGGTCTGAGGGGCTGGGGTGGGGCCGCCGGGGGCCCGCGGGTCACTTCCGCGCGGCGATGGCGGCGAGGAGCTGCTCGACGCCGGAGATCGGGCCGGCGAGCAGGTCGCGGCAGGCCGTCTCGGCGCGGTCCGGGTCGCCGCTCTCGATGGCGTCCACCAGTGCCTCGTGGGTGGCGACGACGACCTCGGGCATCTCGTGGTCGCCGAAGGCCGTCCGCATCGCCTCCCGCACCGAGGCGCCGAAGTAGCGGTACACCTCGGTCAGGGCCGGGTTGTTGGCGGCCTCGACGACGGCGGTGTGGAACTCCAGGTCGTGTTCGACGGTCGCCTCGCGGCCGGCCCGCTCGGGGTGGGAGGCGATCACCTCGGCCTCGCGGGCCAGCACGGCCCGCATCCGGACGATGTCGGCGGGGGTGTGCCGCAGGGCGGCGAGCCGGGCGGCCTCGGTCTCCAGGGCGGCGCGCACCTCCAGGACGTCCCGGACGCCGGAGCGCTGCACGCCGCGCAGGACGGAGGCCGGGTCGCTGCTGCTGCGCACGAAGGTGCCCTCGCCCTGCCGGGAGACCAGCATGCCGGCGTGCACCAGCACCCGGATCGCCTCCCGGACGGTGTTGCGCCCGACCTGCAGCTGCTCCGCCAGCTCGTGTTCGGTGGGGATGCGGGCGCCGACCGGCCAGCTGCCGTCGGTGAGGTGGTCGCGGAGCTGCTCGATGGCGGCGTCGACGAGGGAGCGCTTGCCGGCGGCCCGGAGACTGTCGTTGGCGCTGGTCACGGCGGTTCCCCCGGTGGTTCGCGGATGCGGGCAGGGCAGCCCGACAGTTGTCCTACAACTGCTTGTCCGGTCATCCTACAACTAGATCCGCGAGGGCCCGGGGGAACCGCCCGGCGCCCGGTGGCGTTCCACCGATCGGCCCACCAGCACCCATCCCGTACCACCAAGGAGAGCACGCCCATGGTGTTCAAGAAGCTCCTCGGCGCCCTCGGCGTCGGCGGCCCCACCGTCGACACCGTCCTGACCACGCCGGTGGTGCAGCCCGGCGGGGTGCTCCACGGGCAGGTCAACCTGACCGGCGGAACCGTCGAGACCGACATCTCCGGTATCACCGTCACCCTGGTCGCCCGGGTGGAGATCGAGCACGAGGACGGCGAGAGCAGCAGCGTCCGCCCGTTCGCCCGCTTCTCCGTCACGCCGCCGCTGCACCTCGCGCCCGGCGAGCAGCGCAGCATCCCGTTCGCCTTCCCGGTGCCGTACGAGACGCCGGTGACCACCATCGCCGGGCAGCGGCTGACCGGCATGGCGCTCGGCGTGCGCACCGAGGTGGAGATCAGCGGCGCCCTGGACAAGGGCGACTCCGACCCGCTGGACGTCGAGCCGCTGCCCGTCCAGCGCCGCCTGCTCGACGCCTTCCTCGCCCTCGGGTTCCGGTTCCGCTCCGCCGACCTGGAGGCCGGCCACATCCGCGGCACCGGGCAGAGCCTGCCGTTCTACCAGGAGATCGAGTTCTCCGCGGCCCCGCAGTACGCGCACGCGTGCAACTCCGTCGAGGTGACCTTCCTGGCCACCGAGCACCGGGTCGAGGTGATCCTGGAGGCCGACAAGCGCGGCGGCATCTTCGGCCACGGCGGTGGCGATGTGATCAACCATCACACCGTGGAGCACTCGGCGGCCGACCAGGACCTCACCGGGCTCGTCGACAGCTGGGTCCGCCAGGCGCTCTGATCCCCGGCGCTCCGAACTCTGGCGCTCCGACCTTCGGCGTTCCGAACCCCGGCGCTCCGAACCCCGGCGCCGCCACGAGGATGCCCGCCGACCCCGAGGGGGCGGCGGGCATCATCCGTTCCGTACGGGGCGTCAGCCGCCCGAGCCGTAGCTGGTGTTGGCGCAGATGTCGTCGTCGGCGGAGCGGGCGTCGGCCGTGACGCTCGGCGGCAGGGTGGGCACCGTCGTCGGTGTCGCCGCCGCGGACGGGTCCGGTGCGGCCGGGTTGGCGGCCGCGTAGTCCTTGCCGAGGACGAGGCTGATGCCGGCCGACTTGCTCACGACGGTGGTGGCGCCGGGGAACATCGCGGCCACCTTGTCGGCGCCGGCCTTCATCCCGGGCCCGTACTCCACCACGGTGGTCGCGTGGTTGGTCGACGAGGCGGTCGCGGTCTTGGTGACGGTGAACTTGGCGGCCTTGAGCGTCTCCGTCGCCTTGGCCGCCATCCCGCCCGCCGTGGTGCCGTTGTAGACGGCGACCCGGACGCCCGTGCCGTTGGTGTCGGCCGGCGGCGCGGCGGCCGTGGTGGCCGCGGCGGGTGCGGCGGGCGTCTCGGGGGCGGCGGCCGGGGTCGCCGCCTCGGCCTGCTCCCCGGTGGCGTTCTGTCCGTCGATGGTGCGGTCCGCCTTGAGGGTGGCCCACAGGTTGTCGATGTCCGGGTGGACGAGGTCGATGTCGGCGCCGTGGAAACGCCACGGAGCGGTGACGAACTTCAGGTCGTGCAGGTCGATGTTCTTCATCGAGAGCGCGAACGACATCAGCTTCTGGGCCGAGTCGAGCCCCTCGTCGACCCGCATCGACTTGGTCGCCGCGTCCGCCAGCGGCAGCAGCGTGGTGGGGCTGAGACCCTGCTTCTTCACCTTCGAGATGAGCGAGCCCAGGAAGGCCTGCTGGCGCTTCATCCGGCCGACGTCCGAGCCGTCGCCGATGCCGTGCCGCAGCCGCACGTAGTCCAGCGCCTGCTGGCCCTGGACGGTCTGCAGGCCCTTCTTGAGGATCTCCTTGCCCTTCTTGGTCTGGTTCGGGTTGATGTCGTTCTCGTAGATCGCGTTCGGGAGGCAGACGTCGACGCCGTTGACCGCCGAGGTCATCGCGGCGAAACCCTCGAAGTTGACCTCGATGGTGTGGTCGATGCGGATGCCGGTGATCTTCTCGACGGTGTTCTGCGTGCAGGCCGGGTTGCCGAGGTCGGTGTCGCCCACCGAGAAGGCCGCGTTGAACTTCGTCGCGGGCTGCTCCTTGGTCCACTTGCCGTTCGGCAGCTTGCAGGAGGGGATCGTCACCAGCGCGTCACGCGGGATGGAGATGCCCACGGCGTGCTTGTGGTCGGCGTAGACGTGCAGCAGGATCGTGGTGTCGGAGCGGGCCCCGGCGTCGTCGCCGCCACCGAGGTCGGCGTTGTTGCCGCCGCGGCTGTCGGAGCCGATGAGCAGCACGTTCACCGGCTTGTTGCCGTTCGCGTCGGCCTGCGTCTCCGGCGGCCGGTCGGTGCTCACGGCGTCGGAGTCGAAGGTCTTGATGTTCCCGTTGATCTTCAGGTAGACGGCACCGCCGGCGCCGAGTATGAGGACCAGCGCGCCGGCCGAGGTCCAGGCGACGATCTTCTTGACGTTGCGTTCGGGCTTGCGGCCCCGTCCGCCGCCGGCCGCCCGTCCGCCGCCCTGTCCCGAGCCCTGGCCCGCTCCGCGGCCGCCCTGGCTGCCGCGTCCGCCCTGGTTGCCGCGCCCCTGGGCGGCCCGCCGGGCCTCCGCCCGGCCGCCGGTCCGCGGCGGGGGTACGGCGGCGGGGGAGCCGCTCGCGCGCTCGGGCCCCGGTCCGGCCCCGGGCGGGGTGAGTCGTACGGCGCCGTTCGACGCGTCGTCATGCCACTGCCCGTCGCCCCCGTACGGGCTCTCGTCCCACTGGCCTGACATGCGCGTACCTTTCACCGGCGGAAGCAGCAACCTCACGCTGCACCTGGAGCACCACACCTCACGAGCACCGCGTCCGGGACGACTCTGTCCGAAGAGCACCGCACCCAAAGAGACGATCGAGAACGCCCCCAGGTTGCATACACGAGGATCGGGGGAGCAGACGAGCACGCCCGGGGCGCTTTCGGCAGGACCTCCCACGGAGCTCCGGCCAACGCATGGAGCTTCAGCGGAGCATACAAACTCTTTCTGGGAAGGTCGGCATCCGGGTGCTGCCGATCACGTCCGGACATCCGGCCGTGGGGCCCGGGTCAGGCACCGGACGCGAAGAGCCGCTCCAGGACGACGGCCACGCCGTCCTCGTCGTTGCTCACGGTGACCTCGTCGGCGACCGCCAGGAGCCGCTCGTGCGCGTTGGCCATCGCGACGCCGTACGCGGCCCACCCGAACATCGGGACGTCGTTGGGCATGTCGCCGAAGGCGATGGTGTCCGCCGCCCGGACGCCGAGCCGGCGTGCCGCCACCGACAGGCCGGTCGCCTTGCTGAGGCCGAGCGGGAGCAGCTCGACGATGCCCGGCCCGGCCATCGTGACGCTGACCAGGTCACCGGCGACCTGGTGGGCGGCTCCGGCGAGCGCGTCGTCGGACAGCTCGCGGTGCTGGATGTACAGCTTGCTGACCGGGGTGCTCAGCAGCTCGTCGTGGCCCGTCGCGGTCACCGGCAGGTCGGAGCCGATCAGCAGCTCGAAGCCGGGGCCCGCCAGGACCTGCCCGTCCAGGCCGTCCTGGTTGGCGGCGATGGCGAGCGGGCCGGTCTCGGCCTCGATCTTCGCGATGGCGAGGGCGGCGAGCCGGCGGTCCAGGGTCATCGAGGTGAGCAGCCGGTGCGCGCCCGCGTCGTAGACCTGCGCGCCCTGCCCGCAGACCGCGATCCCGGTGTAGCCGATCTCGTCGAAGACCGGGCGGGCCCAGCCGGCCGAGCGGCCGGTGACGATGATGTGCAGCGCGCCGGCCGCCGTGGCGGTGGCCAGGGCGGCGCGGGTGCGCTCGGAGACGGTCTCCGCGGAGGTCAGCAGAGTGCCGTCGAGGTCGGTGGCGACCAGCCGGTAGGGCAGGTCGCCACCGGGGGAGACGGGGTTGGCGCTTGCGGTGCTCATGGGCCTTGCGTCTCCCGGGAGTTGCCTGTGATGCGGGTGCTGCGCCGGTGGCCGGCCGCTACTTCACCGGTTCGAGCACGGTGCGCCCGCCGAGGTACGGCCGCAGCGCCTCCGGGACGACCACCGAGCCGTCGGCCTGCTGGTGGTTCTCCAGGATCGCGACGATGACCCGCGGGACGGCGACCAGCGTGCCGTTCAGCGTGGCCAGCGGGCGGACCTTGTTGCCGTCCTCGCGCATCCGGATGGAGAGCCGGCGGGCCTGGTACTCGGTGCAGTTCGAGGTGGAGGTGACCTCGCGGTACTTGCCCTGGGTCGGGACCCAGGCCTCGATGTCGAACTTGCGCGCGGCCGAGGCGCCGAGGTCGCCGGAGGCGAGGTCGATCACCCGGTACGGCAGGTCGAGCGCGTTGAGGAAGTCCTTCTCCCACTGCAGCAGGCGGCGGTGCTCGGCCTCCGCCTCCTCCGGGGTGGTGAAGACGAACATCTCCACCTTCTCGAACTGGTGGACCCGGATGATGCCGCGGGTGTCCTTGCCGTACGTCCCGGCCTCGCGGCGGAAGCAGGAGGAGTACCCGGCGTAGCGCAGCGGGAGCTTGTCCGCGTCGATGATCTCGTCCATGTGGTACGCCGCGAGCGGTACCTCGCTGGTGCCGACGAGGTAGCGCTCGTCGTCCTCCAGGTAGTACACGTTCTCGGCGGCCTGGCCGAGGAAGCCGGTGCCGTCCATGGCGGCCGGGCGGACCAGCGCCGGGGTGATCATCGGGGTGAAGCCGGCCGCGGTGGCCTGGTTGATCGCCATGTTGACCAGGGCGAGCTCCAGCAGCGCGCCGACACCGGTCAGGTAGTACGAGCGGGAGCCGGCGACCTTGGCGCCGCGCTCCATGTCGATGGCGCCGAGGATCTGGCCCAGCTCGACGTGGTCCCTGGGCTCGAAGCCCTCGGCCGCGAAGTCGCGCGGGGTGCCGATCTCCTCCAGCGTGACGAAGTCCTCCTCGCCGCCGATCGGGGCGGCCGGGTCGATCAGGTTCGCCAGCCGGCGGACGAGCTGGTCGGCCTCCTCCTTGGCGGCGCCCTGTTCGGCGTCGGCGGCCTTCACCTCGTCGGCGAGCACCTTGGTGCGCTGGAGGAGGGCGGCCTTCTCGTCGCCCTGGGCCTTGGGGATCTGCTTGCCGAGCGTCTTCTGCTCGTTGCGCAGCTCGTCGTAGCGACTGCCCGAGGACCGGCGCCGCTCGTCGGCAGAGAGAAGGGCGTCGACCAGGTCGACGTCCTCACCACGGGCGCGCTGCGAGGCGCGCACTCGGTCGGGGTCCTCACGGAGCAGGCGAAGGTCAATCACGGGGCCAAGCCTACCGGGACGGGGCCCGGGGATCGGCACCGGTTTACCCCGGGCGGGGAACGGCCGTCGCGGCGGGCCCGCGCGGGGCGGCGCCGGGGCGGCGGTTCTGACGAACGGTCATGTCACCGGTGTCGTTCACGGCCTTCACAGGTGGGCGCGGTCCTGTCGGCAGTCATCCGGATATGTCGCATTCTGCCCGATTCTCTGCGATCATGTCCCGGGCCCCGGGTCCGGCCGCAGGCGGGAGGGCCCGGAGGGTCCGGTGGAGAGCGCGCCGACGGCCTGGCCGGCCTGTTGATCCCGGCTGGGGATAACTCGCCGAATCCTGTGGACAACTCCGGTGGACGACGCCGCCCCGGCCCTTTATCCACAGGGCACCGAGGCCCCCTGTGGATCGCCGGGAAGCCAAGGTGCAGCCGCTCAGCGGCTGAGGAATTGAGGTTTCAAACCTCATTTGACCTTCTCGGGCGAGGGAATTGGTCCGCTCGGACGGGTGATTTGATGGCACTGGGGTGACTCGGGTCGGATTAGTCATCTTTATGGCGCCAACCGATGATCTGACCGGACTTGACTGTGGCTATACCGGTTTGTCGACTCGTCCCCAGGTCTGTGGATAACTCCCGGCTGTGGATACCAGCGTCCGCCTGTGGATAGCTGTGGACAGGCATCGCCCGTCCCGGGCCGCCTGTGGACGTCGGGCGGCGCGCCGGGCCGCCCCGGGCCGGACGGGCCGGACGGGCAGCCCGGGCCGCCCCGTCCGGCGGGCCGGATGCGCCGCCCACCGGACGGGTGATCTCACCGGCGTGTCGAAAAACGGTCGAATGCGACCGGAATTGATCCGATTGCGGCGATGCCGCTCAGAGCTCCCCGCGACCGTCCAGGCAGCGCGACAGCCAGTCCGCCGCCTCCGTGAAGTCGGCGTCCGAGGTACCGGGGCGCTGGAACGTCTTCGTCGGCCGGTCGGCCCGCGGGTACGAACCCAGGAACCGCACCTGCGGGCAGATCCGCTTCAGGCCCATCAGGGCCTCGCTCACCCGGCGCTCGGCCAGGTGCCCCTCGCAGTCGATCAGGAAGCAGTAGTTGCCGAGCCCCTCGCCGGTCGGCCGGGACTCGATCCGCATCAGGTTGACCCCGCGCACCGCGAACTCCTGCAGCAGCTCCAGCAGGGCGCCCGGGTGGTCGTCCGGCAGCCACACCACCATCGAGGTCTTGTCCACGCCGGTCGGCGAGGAGACCCGGCCGGGGCGCCCGACCAGGACGAACCGGGTGGCCGCGTTCTCGGCGTCGTGGATGTCGTCGACCAGCACGTCGAGCCCGTACAGCGGCGCCGCGAACTCACCCGCGAAGGCCCCGTCGAAGCGGCCCTCCTGGACCAGCCGGGCGCCGTCCGCGTTGGAGGCCGCGGACTCCCAGCGGGCGTCCGGCAGGTTGGCCGCGATCCAGCGGCGCACCTGAGGCTGGGCCACCGGGTGGCTGGTGACGGTCTTGATGTCCGCCAGCGCCGTACCCGGCCGGACCAGCAGGGCGAACGCGATCGGCAGCAGCACCTCGCGGTAGATCATCAGCGGGGTGCCGGAGGCCAGCTCGTCGCTGGTCGCGGTGACCGCGCCCTCGACCGAGTTCTCGATCGGCACGAACGCCCCCGAGGCCTGTCCCTCCCGGACGGCGTCCAGTGCGGCCGGCACCGAGGCCAGCGGCACCAGCTCCCGGGTCGCCGCCTCGGGCAGGGTCCGCAGGGCGACCTCGGTGAAGGTGCCCTCGGGCCCGAGGTAGGTGTAGCGGGTGGCCGACATTGCCGCCTCCGAGCGAAAGGGGTGCCACGCGGAGCGCGGCCTTTCCAGACCTGCCACCTTAGCCACTCGCCGCGCACCCCACCGGACCGTCCCGGTGGCTGGGCCGCACCGGCCCGCGCCCGCCGCTCTCACCCCTCCAGGAGGGCCTGCCCCACGTACCCGCCCTCCGGGGCGCCCGGCGGCACCGCGTACAGGCCGCTGGCCTCGTGCCGCAGGAAGCGCGAGAGGCCGTCACCGCGGGCCAGCTTGCGCTGGACGGGGACGAAGCCGCGGGCGGGATCGGCCTGGAAGGCGACGAAGAGCAGCCCGGCGTCCGGGGAGCCGTCCGGGAGCAGCCCGTCGTGGTAGGAGAAGCCGCGCCGCAGCATGGCGGCCCCGCCGTTGGCCGCCGGGGCCGCCACCCGGACGTGGGCGTCGGCGGGGATCGCCAGGGTGCCGTCGGGGTTCTGGGCGGCCAGGTCGACGGCCGTGTGCTCGGTGCCGCCGGAGAGCGGTGCGCCGTCCGACCTGCGGCGGCCGATCACCCGTTCCTGCCGGTCCTCGGGCAGGTTCTCCCAGTTGTCGAGCAGCATCCTGATCCGGCGCTGCACCACGTACGTACCGCCGGCCAGCCAGCCGGGCGCCTCGCTGCCGCAGAACACCTTCGCGGCGAAGTCCGGCTGCTGCGGCTGCGGGTTGTTGGTGCCGTCGATCTGGCCCATCAGGTTGCGCCCGGTCACGGGGGCCGTGCCGGCCGCGCCCGGGGTGCGGCTGAAGCCGGACATCTGCCAGCGCGCGACCGCCGTGCCGGCGGCCTGCTGCTGGAGCACCCGCAGGGCGTGGAAGGCGACCAGGGCGTCGTCGGCGCAGATCTGCACCCAGAGGTCGCCGTCGCTGCGGGCCCGGTCGATGGCGTCCTCGGGGAAGTCCGGCAGCGGTTCGAGGGCCGGCGGCAGGCGGTCGGCGAGGCCCGCCCGGTCGAAGAGCGTCGCGCCGAAGCCGAACGTGACGGTCAGCGAGCAGGGCCCCGCGTCGGCGGCGATCCGGTTCTCGTGCTCGGTGGCCGGCTCGCCGCGGCCGAGCCGGGCGGCGGTCTGCGACCACCGCTTCAGCAGCTCCCGCAGCCCGTCGCGGCCGGCCCCGGGGGCCAGGTCGAAGGCGGCGAGATGCACCCGGGCCTGCTGCGGTTCGACGATGCCCGGCTGCCGGGCGCCGTGGAACGGGATCCGCCCGCTGCCCAGCCCGGCGGCCGCCGCCGGGGCGGGGCCGGCCGGGCGGCCGACGGCGACGCCGCCCGCCGCCCCGGCCACCAGCCCGGCCCCGGCGCCGCCCAGCAGGGCGCGGCGGGAGAACCCGGTGGAACTGGTCATCCTGTTCAGCCGATCTTCAGGGGTTTGATCTCGGTGGCCTGGTCGATGTCGGAGGAGCGGACGACCACCGAGACGACCCAGTTCCCGGCCAGCGGCAGTTGCGCCGTGCCCGTCCAGCGGCCGGTGCCCTCGGGGGTGAGGGCGACCGGCAGCGGGCCGAGGTCGCGGTCCGGCAGGGTGAAGGCGAGCTGCACCTCGGGGACCTCGACGGGCTGCCCGTCCGGGCCGTCCAGCTTGAGGTGCACCTCGTTGGCGCCCGTTCCGGCCGGGTTGACCGTCACGGTGGCGGTGCCCTTGGCGTTCGGGGTCCGGCCGCCGGTGTCGTACGGGAGGGTGAGCTCCAGGGTCCGGCCGGGCACGGTCTGGGCGGCCGGTGCGCCGCCGGGGGCGGGAGCGGCCGGCTGGGCGGCGGTGCCGACGGCCTGGGCGACGCGGCCGGGCGGGGAGTTGGTCAGCATCGTGGTGACCACCAGGACGGCGACCGCGACGGCGGCCTCGACCAGCACCGAGCGGCGCAGCCCGGCCCGGGTGGGCGTGAAGCCGCGGGCCCGGTCGGCGCTGCGCCGGGCGTCCTGCTGGCGCTCCAGCTGGGCCCGCCGGACGGGGTCGTCCGACCCGGCGGGGACCGTCACCGGTTCCTCGGCGGGCTGCTCCGCGGGCTGCTGAGCCTCGTCCTGCGCCTCGTCCTGCGCGGCGGCGTCCGAGGTGCGCAGCCGGGCCACCCAGGAGCGGGAGATCCACGCCACCCCGAGCATCGCGGCGACGCATCCGACCTTGATCAGCAGCAGCCGCCCGTAGCCGGTGTCGACGAGGGCGCTCCAGGTGCCCAGCCCGCGCCAGGACTGGTAGACGCCGGTGACGGCGAGCACCGCGACCGAGCCGAAGGCGACCGTGGAGAACCGCTCGACCGCGTCGGCCCCCACGCCGTGCCGGAGCCCGACCAGCAGGGTGGCGAGGCCGCCCAGCCAGAGCGCCATCGCGACCAGGTGCAGCATGCCGAACGGCAGGGCCAGCCAGACCTGGATGCCGACCGAGGCGTGGTCGGCGCCGGCCCAGGTGGCGGAGAGGGCGAGGGCGAGCAGCAGTCCGGCGACGCCCAGCGCCAGCCGGGCCTCGCGCTGCGGGCGCTCGGCGGCCCGCTGCTCCAGCCTGCGCAGCTCGTCCTCGTCACTGCTTTCCGCGGTCTCGGCGGACTCCGGGGAGTCGGGCCCGGAGGCCGCGGGCGCCGGGGTGCCGAGCTGTCCGACCAGCAGGGACAGGAAGACGCCGCTCGCCGCGAGCAGCAGCAGCCGGGCGGCGAGCGCGGTGCCGATCCGTTCGTCCAGCGTGCTGCGCACCAGCGACAGGTCGAACGCCTGCCCGAGCCCGGAGCCGCGTTCGTACGGCCCGCGCAGCATCAGCACGGCGACGGTGGAGACCAGCAGCGCCACCCAGCCCGTCATCAGCAGCCGCTGCACCCGGCGGACGGCGGCTCCGGCCGGCCAGCAGAGCAGCACGAACCCGGCGGCGCCCATCAGCAGCGCGAAGGCGCCGTACGCGACGGTGCGGCCGGTGCCGTACAGGGCGGCGACCAGGCTGTCGGCCTTGGCCTCCTGCAACGCGGAGGTGGACACCGAGGTGGTCGAGGCGGCGCCGACGGAGAAGGTGAACGCGCCGCCGACGGGGTGCGAGTCGTCCGAGACGGCCCGCCAGGCGACGGTGTAGGTGCCGTTCGCCAGGCCGCTGTTCAGGCCGACCCGGGCGGTGTTGGAGCGGCCGTCCGCGTGCGCGGGATCGCCCGTGTCGACGGGCTTCCCGGCCGGGTCGAGGACGCGCACGGAGTCGCCGGAGAGCGAGACGGCCTCGCTGAAGGTCAGCGTGACGAAGGCGGGCGCGGTGGCGACCACCGAGTTCTGCGCGGGGTCGGTGGACTCCAGCGCGGCGTGCGCGGAGGCGGGCCCGGCGCCGGCGAGCGTCAGCGCGAGCAGGGCGCCGAGGATCCCGAGCAGCCCGGTGAGTCTGCGGTGACTGGCCTTCAGCATCTGACGATCCCTAGCTTCCTGAGTCCTGCTGGCCGGGTCGGTAGGTGAGCGGTTTGACCGGCACCCGGACGGCGATGGTGCCCGCCTTGGCGAAGGTCAGGTCGAGTTCGAACTCGTCGCCGAGGGCCGGCTGCTTCGCCCAGCCCATGATCATGAGGTGCGCGCCGCCCCGGGCGAGCTCCAGGGCGCCTCCGGCCGGCACGGCGAACCGGTCGATCGCCGCCATGCTGGTCTCGTCCGAACGGTGCATGGTGACGGAGGAGGCGTCCGGGCTGCTGACCGCGACCAGCTGGTCCGCGCCACCCGCGTTGCGCACCGTCAGGTAGCCGGCCGCCATCGCCCCGCCCGCCGGCAGCGGGATGTACGGGTCGGCGATGCTCAGCCGTGCGGCGCCCGCGGCGGGCGGGTCGCCGTCCGGTCCCCAGGCGGCCAACGCGGTGGCGGTGCCGAGCACCGTGGCCAGCACCGCCCCGGCGAGCGCCGTCCGCCGGAAGGCCAGGCCGCTCACGCCGGCACGCCCTTGGCGAGCAGCGGGAGGTCGTGCTGGTAGGCCTGCACGGAGGTGGCGCTCAGGTAGAGCAGGTGCGCCTTGTCGTCGGACGGCAGGAAGCCCAGCACCTGGGCGCCGTGGCTGGACGTGACGGTGCCGTCCTTGTTGACGACCGGGTCCTCGACCAGGATCCCGAGCCCCTTGGCGGCGGCCTTGACCTTCTCCAGGTCGCCGGTGAGGCCTATGAAGCTCTTGCCCATCGAGTCGAGCCAGGTGCGCAGCACCTGCGGGGTGTCGCGCTCGGGGTCGGTGGAGACGAACACGACGTCGATCTTCTGCTGCTCCTCGGGGGAGAGCTTCTGCATCGCCACGCCGATGTCGCCCATCGTGGTGGGGCAGACGTCCGGGCAGCTGGTGTAGCCGAAGAACAGCAGGGTGCTGCGGCCGGCGGTCTGCTTGCGCAGGTCGTACGGCTGCCCGGAGGTGTCGGTGAGCACCAGGTCGGGCTTGTCGAAGTGCTTGCTCAGCACGGTGGCCTGGTACGGGGAGTCGCTGCGTTCCTTGGAGACCTTCGCGGTGGAGCCGGAGCCCGTGCCGCCGGAGCCGCAGGCGCTGAGGGAGAGGACGGCGGCCAGGCCGACGGCGGCGGCGCCGAGCAGGCGGGGCGTGGGGCGGGTGGGGCGGGTGGTGCGGGTCATCAGGGAGTC
>NZ_JBHUWW010000092.1:0-36187 GCF_042669755.1 Kitasatospora sp. NPDC057223
CCGCCCACCCGTTCCCGGGTGGGCGGGGCTTCGGCATGCCCGGAGGGCCGGAGGCCGTCCGGCGCGGGCGGTCAGGCGGGGGCCAGGCGTGGGCCGTCTGGCGCGGGCCATCAGGCGCGGGCCGTCAGGCGCCGGCGGGCGCCTCGGGCGGCGGGAGTGGCTGTTCGGACCAGATGGTCTTGCCCACGCGGGTGTAGCGGCTGCCCCAGCGGCTGGACACCTGGGCGACCAGGAAGAGCCCGCGTCCGCCCTCCTCGGTGGCCAGGGCCCGGCGCATCCTGGGCTGGGTGCTGCTCGGGTCGGAGACCTCGCAGATCAGGACCCCGGCCCGGATCAGCCGGACGCCGACGGGGCCGCCCGCGTAGCGGATGGCGTTGGTGACGAGTTCGCTCACCACCAGCTCGGTGGGGAAGACCAGGTCGTCCAGGCCCCACCGTTCGAGCTGGGCGGTGACGAGTTTGCGGGCCCGGGAGACGACCACCGGGTCGGCGTCCAGGGTCCAGGAGGCGGTGTCCTCGGGCGGCACCGTGCGGGTCCGGGCGAGCAGCAGGGTCACGTCGTCCGGCAGCCGGACCGGGGGGAGCCCGGCCGTGACGTCCCGGCCGACCTCCTTGAGCGGGCGGCGCAGCACGTCCGCCTTCAGGAGCCGGGACCGCAGCTCGGCCATGCCCTCGTCCAGGTCGCCCTCGCCGCGCTCGACCAGGCCGTCGGTGTAGAGCACCAGGACGCTGCCGGGCGGCACTTCGAACTCCACCGGTTCGAACGGCAGGCCGCCCACGCCCAGCGGCGGCCCGGGGTTCAGCCGCACGTACTCGACACTGCCGTCGGGCCGCACCACGGCGGGCGGGGGGTGCCCGGCGCTCGCCACCGTGCAGGTGCGGGAGACCGGGTCGTAGACGGCGTAGAGGCAGGTCGCCCCGACCGCGTCCGGGGGGCCGGCGTCCTGGCCGTGCTCCTCCTCGACGTCCCCGTCCCCCACCGCCTCCCCGGCGGACTCCTCGTCGCCGTACCCGTCGTTTCCGAGCGCGGCCTCCCCGGCCGCGCCGGCGGCCTCGACGGAGAACTGGGAGACCAGGTCGTCCAGGTGCAGGAGCAGTTCCTCCGGGTCGACGTCGAGGTCGGCGAGGGCGCGCACGGCCGTCCGCAGCCGCCCCATCGTGGCGGTGGCCTGCAGGCCGTGGCCGACCACGTCGCCGACCACCAGCGCGACCCGCGCGGAGGAGAGCGGGATGACGTCGAACCAGTCCCCGCCGACGCCGCTGGCCGCGTCCGTGGGCAGGTAGATGCTGTCGGTCTGGGCCGCGGCGTTGTCGGCCGCCGCCGGGGGCAGCAGGCTGCGCTGGAGGCTGACGGCGGCCCGGTGCTCCCGGGTGTAGCGGCGCGCGTTGTCTAGGGAGGTCGCCGCGCGGGTGGCGATCTCCTGGAGCAGCGTGAGGTTCTCCTCCTCGAACGGGGGGCGGTCCCGGCCGCGCCAGAGGGTGACGGCGCCGAGGAAGCCGCCCCTGGCCAGCAGTGGTGCGCTGATCGGCCCGCGGGCCTGCGGTCCCGGGTCCGTACCGGCGGTGGCGGTGCGGCGCAGCGCGGTCGGCCGCTGGTGGTCCGGGGTGGGTTCCTCCCCGGTCAGTACGGCCTGGACGATGTCGATCGCGGCGAAGTCGGCGAGGGCCGGCGCCAGCACGGCGACCAGGTCCTCGGTGAGCCGGGTGACGGAGAGCGAGCTGCCGAGGGCCACGGTGCAGCGGTGCATGATCTCCAGCCGCTGCCGGGCCTTGTCGAAGTCGGTGACGTCAGTGAAGGCGATCGTCACGCCGATCGGCGGGTCGTCGGACTCCTGGAGGCGGAACGCGGTGAACATCATCACCCGCCCGTCGCCGAAGTCGTCGAGGGTCCGCACCCGGGTCTCCATGCCGAACTGCGGCACGCCGGTGTGCAGCACCTCGCGCAGGTGGGCGGTGATCGAGCGGGCGTCCTCGGGCTGCAGGAGATCCTCGACCCGGAAGCCGCTCAGGTCGGCCGGGATGCCG
This sequence comes from Kitasatospora sp. NPDC057223, assembly GCF_042669755.1. Classification (NCBI taxonomy): domain Bacteria; kingdom Bacillati; phylum Actinomycetota; class Actinomycetes; order Kitasatosporales; family Streptomycetaceae; genus Kitasatospora; species Kitasatospora sp. NPDC057223. The sequence continues at coordinate 2,025 of NZ_JBHUWW010000092.1, forward strand.
CCGTACGGCAGCAGGTGGGAGTTGGTGCGCAGCAGGCGCAGCTCATGGTCGAAGACGGCGAGGCCGATCCGGTCCTGGAGGAACAGCTGCTGGGTGAAGGCGTGGTCCTGGCGCCACTTGGCGACGAGCGCGGAGGGCGCGCCGAGGACCAGCAGGCGCTGGTCGCCGGTCGCCCGTGGCTCGCCCGCGAGGCCGGCGTCCAGGGGCAGGACGCGGAAGTCGATGTCCAGGGTGCCCCTGCTGCCGTGCCGGAGCGAGGCCCGGCCGACCCAGGCGGCTCCGGTGCGCTGCGCCAGCACGTCCTGCCAGGAGCCGGGGTCGGCGAGCAGCGCGCTGACCGGCCGGCCGCAGACCTCCTCGGGCGGGAGGTCGAGCAGCTCCTGCGCGGCCGCACTCCAGCCCAGTACCGTCCCGGTCGCGTCGAGCAGCGCACCGGCGGTGCTCTCGGTCTCGAAGGGCGACCGGTAACTGTCCGCGCCGCGCATACGCTCACACCTCACTCCGGGCCAGGTACCCCCATCATCCGATGCTTCTCGGCCGCAGGCGCGGCGTGATCCGCGACCCGCCCGGCCGTACGGATCTCCACGGGCGGGCTGAGCCGCTGCCCGATCCCGGTGGCGATCATCCTGGCCTCGCCCCGGTCGCTGATCTCGGCGCTGACGATGCCGGTGGCGTCCAGGTAGACGGGATGGCCGCCGGGGCCCGTGCGGTCGCTGCGCAGGACGACCACGACGTCCCGGGGCAGGCCGTGTATCGCGGGGGCGAAGGCCAGCTCGTAGCCCTCGATGTCGCTGTCGGTGTCCCTGTCGTGCTGGACGCTGTTGCTCACTGCTCTCTCCCTGGGCCGGACCGGTGCGGGCTCCCCAGGCCGGGGGCCCCGCACCGGGCCGTCTGCCCCGGATCGCGGTGGGCATGCCCCCCGGCCTGCCCCGGTGGGACCGCGCAGCGCGCCGTCGCGCCGGACAGCCGCGGGCGGCCGCTCAGATCCCGCGCAGCGCGGGCAGCAGCTTCTGCTCCGACCAGTCCAGGAAGTCGCGCTGACTGTCGCCGCCGATCTGGATCAGCGCCATCTCGGTGAATCCGGCCTCGGCGAACGGTCGTACCGCTTCGACGAACTCCTCCACCGAGTCACCGCAGGGGATGACGTCCGCCACGTCCTGCGGCCGGACGAACCGGGAGGCGGCCTCGAATCCGGCGGGGCCGGGAAGCTCCGCGTTCACCTTCCAGCCGCCGCCGAACCAGCGGAACTGCTCGTGCGCCCGCGCCACGGCGGCGTCCCGGTCCCGGTCGTAGCAGACCGGCAGCTGGCCGACGCTGGGTTTGCCGGCGCCGCCGTGCCGGTCGAAGGCGTCGATCAGACAGCGCTCCGGCTCGACGGCGATCACCAGGTCGGCCAGCCGCCCGGCCAGCGCGCACGAGCGCTCGCCGGACACCGCCAGACCGATCGGCGGCGGCTCCGGGGGGAGGTCCCACAGTTTCGCCGACTCGACGTCGAAGTGCTTGCCGCGGTGGGTGACGTAGCCGCCCCGGAAGAGGGCGCGGATGATCTCGACGGCCTCCACCAGCATCTCCTGGCGGACGCCGGCGGCCGGCCAGCCACCGCCCACGACGTGCTCGTTCAGGTTCTCCCCGCTGCCGAGACCCAGCCTGAACCGGCCGCCCGAGAGCAACTGGACGGTCGCGGCCTTCTGCGCCACCACGGCCGGGTGGTAGCGGAAGGTCGGGCAGGTCACGTAGGTCATCAGCGGGATTCGCGAGGTGGCCTGCGCGGCGGCGCCGAGCACCGCCCAGGCGTAGGAGGCGTGGCCCTGCGCGGCCACCCAGGGGGAGTAGTGGTCCGAGATGACGGAGAAGTCGAAGCCGGCCTGCTCGGCGCGGACCAGGTCGTCCACCAGCTGCCGGGGCCCGCACTGCTCGGTCATCATCGTGTATCCGATGTTCACCATGGTGGTCGCGTGCCCCGCACGGGCCGGTGGAAACCATCGCGGGCCTCCTCCGGCGAGCCGTGCCTGTCCGCATCAGGGTGCTGGTCGCGGCCCTGCGCGCCGCTCGGTGCGGGCCCGTCGGCGGGTTCTCCCGGCCTGCGCTGCTCCACCGGGCCGTCGGCGGGTGCTCCCGCCCCGCGCTGGTCCGGCAGGTGCACGGGCGCGGCCTGCGGTGCCTCCGCGAGGCCGAGCCGGGGCAGCGCGTACGGGTGCCGCTCGCGGAGGAAGCCGATCAGCTCCTCCCTCGCCCAGCAGCGCAGCTCGAAGGCGTCGTCGGCGTTCCGGGCGGTCATCAGGAGCCGCACCACCACGGTGCTCGCGGTGGTGTCCACCACCTGCAGGGCCCAGCCCTCGCCGTCCCAGCGCTCGTTCGCCGCGAGCCGGCGCCCGAACTCCGCCCGGAGTTCGGCGACCGGCGTGCTGTGGTCCAGGTGGAGCAGCGCCGTGCCGGTGATCCCCGGGCCGCCCCGCGACCAGTTCTCGAACGGCTTTCCCGCGAAGTAGGAGACCGGCATGACGATCCGGCGCTGGTCCCAGGTCGCGACCACCACGGAGGTCAGGGTGATCTCCTCGACGGTGCCCCACTCCCCCGCGACCACCACCACGTCGCCGATCCGGACCATGTCGCCGAAGGCCAGCTGGATCCCGGCGAAGAGGTTGGCCAGCGTGCTCTGGGCGGCCACACCGACGACCAGCCCGACCAGGCCCGCCGAGGCCAGCAGGCTGGTGCCCACCGCCCGGACGCCGGGAAAGGTCATCAGCACGGCGCCGAGCGTGACCACCGCGATGCCCGCGTCGCAGATCCGGCCCATCAGCCCCGCCTGGGTGCGGACCCGCCGGACCCGCGCGGGATCGCGCCGGTCGGTCGCGTAGCTGCTCAGGCCGGTGTCGATCACCAGTGAGACGACCCGGGCGGCCAGCCACCCGCAGCTGACCAGGACGGCCAGCAGCAGCACGTGCCGCACCGACGGACGGGCGACCGCCGCCAGCCGCGTGGCGGGCTCGGCGGCGAGCAGCAGGACGGCGACCGCCGCCGCCAGGAACGGCACCCGGCAGCGGCGCAGCAGTGGCCACAGGACCGCTGCCGGGCGTCGGCCGGAAAGCCGCCGCAGGGTACGTGCCATCAGCCGGTCGAGCCCCAGGACGACGAGCAGCACCACGGCCACCACGCCCACCGGGCGCACCACGCTCCAGAAATGCACTGGTCGGCCTCCTCCGCTCTCCCCGTTGTTCGCGGCGGGGCCGGACGCCCGGCCGCGCCAGTGCCGGCTCGTCTGCCCGGGCTGAGCGGGGCAAACCCCGAACCGGCGGCCGGTGCGGGCCGGGCGGCGCCCGGGGGATTCCGGCGGAGATCGGGGGATCCCGGGGGATTCCGGGGGATTCCGCCGTCGGGTCTAGACGACGCCGGCCGCGCGCAGCAGCCACCGGTTGGCGCCGCCGACCAGGCCGGCCCGGTCGAGGACACCGAGGGTCTTCGCGGCCATCTCGCGCTTGGTGGTGTGCCAGTGCGGGTTGCCGCGGGCGGCCCGCCGGCCCTCGGCCGGGTCGATGCCGACGGCGGCGTAGAGCCGGGGGTTGATCAGGCTGGTGGTGGAGAAGTAGACGAGCGCTCCGACGAACAGCTGCTCCCAGCGCCGCCGCAGCGGCCCGAGCCGCTCCCGCTGGAGTTCCTCGCGGGCGTAGCTGATGTGCCGGGACTCCTCGATCACGTGGATCCGGGAGACCTGGCGGGTGAGCGGCTGGAGGGTCTCGTCCGCCATCACCTCCCGCTGGAACGCGTCGAGGATCTCCTCGACGTACATGGTGCCGCCGAAGGTCTGGCTGTGGGTGGAGACGGCCTTGAAGATCCGGCCGAGCTCGTGGGCGACGCGGCCCGGGCCGTAGGCGGGCACGCCCATCCAGGCGATCATCCGGGCGAACATCACGGAGTGCCGGCACTCGTCGGCGATCTCGGTGAGCGCGTACTGGACGTGCGCGCTGGTCGGGTCCCGGTCGAAGGCGTGCCGCAGCAGCATCTGCATGAGGATCTCCTCGAACCAGATGCCGACACTGGCGATGCTGGCGACCTCGTGCTTGCTGAGCTCGATGCGCTGATCCTCGGTCAGCCGCTCCCACTGGGGCGTGCCGTAGAGCGAGACGCGGTGCGGCGGGCAGTAGTACCGGCCGGGTTCGGGGGCGGCCGTCCAGTCGATCTCCGTGAGCGGGTCGAAGGAGAGCTTGGCGGACGAGGCCAGCAGTCGCCGGGCGGTGCGTTCGCGCCCCGGCGCCTGCTCGGGCGCGTCCGGCCCGGCCTTCACCCTGCGGGCGGTTGCGGTCATGAGCGGCTCCTTCGGTTGCCGGGTTCGGCGGCTTCGGCGGGCGCGGCCGGATGCGTCCCGGTCCAGAAGTTAGGAGCTATTAGACTCATCGTCAATAGAGTCGGCAGTTCCGTTGCCCAGGGAATACCGGGCAGTAGGTGCGACGGCACGCCGTGGCCGACATCACGCACGGCAACCGGGCACCTACGGTCGCGTAGGTTACTTGAGATAGTGAAGTATCTCCCTCATGGCCGACCACCAGGAGACTCCTGCCCTACGTTCGTACGCCGCCCTCGGCGACAGCTTCACCGAGGGCCTCGACGACCCCGGCCCCGGCGGCGCGTTCGCCGGCTGGGCCGACCGCCTGGCCGGCCTGCTGGCCGGACAGTGCCCGCCGGGCGAGTTCCGGTACGCCAACCTCGCGGTCCGCGGGCGGCTGCTGGACCAGATCGTCGCGGAGCAGGTGCCCGAGATCCGCCGGGCCGGGCCCGACCTCGTCAGCTTCTGCGCCGGCGGCAACGACATCCTGCGCCCCGGCAGCGATCCGGACGAGGTCGCCGAGCGCTTCGAGGCCGCCGTCCTCGAACTCCGCGAGTCCGCCGGGACGGTCCTGATCTGCACCGGGTTCGACACCCGCGCCCTGCCGGTCCTCAGGCACCTGCGCGGGAGGATCGCCACCTACAACGGACACCTGCGGGCGATCGCCGACCGCAACGGCTGCGCGGTGGCCGACCTCTGGTCCCTGCGGGCCATGCACGACCGCCGCGCCTGGAGCGACGACCGGCTGCACCTGTCCCCCGAGGCGCACCAGCGGGTGGCCCTGCTCGCCGCCCGCGCACTCGGTGTCCCGGTCGCCGAGGAGCCGGACGCGCCGTGGCCGGCCCAGCACACCCCGACCCCGGGCGAGCTGCGCCGGGAGAACGTCCAGTGGGCCCGCAGCCACCTGCTGCCGTGGGTCGGGCGCCGGCTGCGCGGCGAGTCCTCCGGCGACCATGTGGAGGCCAAGCGCCCGCACCTGCTGCCGCTCTGACGCACCACCGGGGGACGGGACGGGACGGGGCGGTCGCCGCGACGGCAGTCAGCCCGCCGCCCCGGCCCGCCGCTCCTGCCGCAGGTCCGCGAGCTCCTCCGTCATCCGGCCCAGGAAACGGGCGACCACGGCCAGCTCCCCCGGCGTGAAATCCGCCCGCACCACGTCCGTGCGCTCCGCCACCGGGGTGAACCAGGCGGAGGCGATCCGGCTCGCGCCCGGGTTGAAGTGCACGTGCACCTGCCGGCGGTCCGCGCTGTCACGGGTGCGGTGCACATGGCCCGCGCGCTCCAGCCGGTCCAGCACCGCCGTCACCGCCCCCGAGGTGACGCCGAGTTCCTCGCGCAGCCGTCCGGGTGTCATCGCCCCGGGCTCCGCGCCCGGCTGCGCGCCGGGGCCGACGGGGCCGCGCATGATGGCCAGCAGCGCCTGGACGTCGGTCGCGTGCAGGCCCTGGCTCGCGGCGAAGTCCTGCCCGAGCAGGTTCATCTCGGACGCCAGCCCCTGGAGCAGCCGACCCAGCTCGCGACGGTCGGCGCCGGTGTCGTCGGTCTCGGCCCCGGGTCGCGGCGCGTGCTGCTCGGGCAAGGTCACCATCCGTCCGTGCGGTCGACGGGAGCCGGACGCACCTGCCGTGGGCCCAGCTTAGGCGCCCCCGGCTCCGCCTCCCCCGTCGCCGGAGGAGTCCTCAGGGAAAGTTCACCGATAAAGTCTCTTAATCATTGAGATACTATCCCGGGACAGGTGGTTCCGGACGTCCGGCACCCCAGCACGCACGACCACGCTCCGGCCCGCACGAAGGACTCCGCCATGCCGAGATCGACCCGCCGTACGCGATTTCTGATCCCGTTGCTCCTCCTGGTGGCCTGGTTCGGCCTGGGCGGGGCGTTCGGCCCGTACGCCGGGAAGCTGGGCGAGGTCTCCAGCAACGACAGCGCGGCCTTCCTGCCGAAGAGCGCGGAGTCCACCGAGGTCGTCCGGCTGCGCAAGGCGTTCGAGCAGGACGCCACGCTGCCGGTCGTGGTGGTCTGGCAGGCGAACGACGGCACGGTCACCGACGCCCAGCGCGCCGCCGCGACGGCCGCCCTGCAGTCGGCCGCCCAAGCCCCCGGGGCCACCGGCGGCGCCTCGCCGGCCCTGCCGTCCGAGGACGGCAGGGCGCTGTCCGGGGTGATCGCCCTGCGCGGTGACCTCGGCCGGACGGTCGGCGACAGCGTGGCCGCCGTCCGCGAACGGGTGGAAGGGGTGGAGGGGACGACCGTCGGCCTCGCCGGTCCGGCCGCGATCCAGGCCGACCTGGGCGGCGCGTTCGCCGGGATCGACGGCATCCTGCTCGGGGTCGCCCTCGGTGTGGTGCTGGTGATCCTGCTCGCGGTGTACCGCAGCGTGCTGCTGCCGTTCCTGGTGATCATCGGCGCGGTCTTCGCCCTCGGGGTGTCCTGCGCGATCGTCTACGTGCTGGCCAGGCACGGGCTGGTCCGGGTCGACGGGCAGGTCCAGGGACTGCTGTCGATCCTGGTCATCGGCGCCGCGACCGACTACGCCCTGCTGCTGTCGGCGCGGTTCCGCGAGGAGCTCCAGCTGAACCCCGACCGCTGGGCGGCGATGCGGATCGCCTGGCGGCGCTCGGTGGAGCCGATCGCCGCCTCCGGGCTGACGGTGGCCCTGGGCCTGCTGGTGCTGCTGCTCTCCGACCTGACCAACAACCGGGCGCTCGGCCCGGTCGGCGCGATCGGGATCGTCTGCTCCGTGCTGTCCGCGCTCACCTTCCTGCCCGCCGCGCTCGTCCTGCTCGGCCGGGCCGCGTACTGGCCGGCCCGCCCGCCGGCCGACGGCTCGACCCCGGTGCACGGCATCTGGCGCCGGGTGGCCGCCCTGGTCGGCCGGCGTCCCCGGGCCACCTGGGCCGTCAGCCTGGCCGTCCTCGCCGCCTGCGCCGCGTTCGCGCCCACGCTGAACGCCCAGGGCGTCCCGCAGAGCGAACTGTTCATCACGAAGCAGCCTTCGGTGGCGGCCCAGCAGATGCTGTCCGCGCACTTCCCCGGCGGGTCCGGCAACCCCGCCGTGGTGATCACCGAAGCGGCGGCGGCAGCCGAGGTCCGGGCGGCCGCCGAGTCGGTCCCGGGCGTCAGCGCCGTCCGCCCCTACACCGGCGGCGCGCCGGACGCGGCCCCCCGGGTGGTCGACGGCCGGGAGCGGCTGGACGTCACCCTGGCGGACGCCGCCGACAGCGACGCCGCGATGGCCACCGTCCAGCGGGTGCGCGCCGCCGTGCACGCGGTGCCCGGCGCGCAGGCCCGGGTCGGCGGCTACACCGCCCAGCAGTACGACACCCGGACGACGGCCCGGCACGACCGAACGGTCATCATCCCGGTCGTGCTGCTCTGCATCCTGCTGATCCTCGTCCTGCTGCTGCGCTCGCTCGTCGCGCCGCTGCTGCTGGCCGCCACGGTGGCGCTGTCCTACCTGGCCACGCTCGGGGTGTCGGCGATCGTGTTCCCGCACGTGTTCGGGTTCTCCGGCACCGACCCGTCGGTGCCGCTGTACGGGTACGTGTTCCTGGTCGCACTGGGGGTCGACTACAACATCTTCCTGATGACCCGGGTGCGCGAGGAGTCCCAGCGGTACGGCACCCGGGAGGGCGTGCTGCGCGGGCTGACCGCCACCGGCGGGGTGATCACATCGGCCGGCGTGGTGCTGGCCGCGACCTTCGCGGCGCTCGGGGTGATCCCGCTGGCGTTCCTCGCGCAGATCGCCTTCATCGTGGCGTTCGGCGTGCTGCTCGACACCCTGGTCGTCCGGTCACTGCTCGTCCCCGCCCTGGTGTACGACCTCGGCGAGCGCACCTGGTGGCCCGCCCGGCTGCACGACGGCCGGCCGTCGGCCGACGGCGCGCCCGCCGAGCAGGTGCCCGAGGGCGTCGGCGGCTGAGACCGCAGCGGCGGCGGTGTGCCCTGGCCGGGCGCACCGCCGCCCGGCTGTCGTGACCACGGGATCAACCACGGGCGCGGCGGACGACCGTCGGGCCCTGCTCCGGAGCGCACCGCTCGGCGTTCCGCCCGATCCAGCCGACGACCCGTTCGAGGTCCACCGGGCCGCCGGTGTCCACCCGCAGGGTGCAGCAGATGCCGAGCGGCTCGGCGAGCCGGCGGCGCTGCTCCCACTCCGCCTCGTCCATCGGCCGCCCGTGGATCGGATGCTGCCGGGGGTGCCGCTCCGCGAACCTCTCCCGCACGATCCCGTAGGGGACCTCGCACCAGATTTCGAGCGGGTGCGCCGCGTCCGCACCGCGCAGGCCCGCCAGGACGTGGTGCCGCACGTCGGCGAGCCAGCAGGACTCCAGCACGGCGCCCCCGGGTGCGTCCGCCAGCAGCGCCCACATCGTCCCGCTCGCCGCCGCGCCGAGAGCGCTGTTCCAGCGCCGCTGGGGGCCGCCGTCCGGCGCCTCGCTGCCCAGGACGTCGGCATGCGCCTCCTTGATCACGTCCTTGCTCAGCAGCGGCAGGCGCAGCCGGCGGGAGAGGGCCCGCGCGAGGGTGCTCTTGCCCGCCCCGGGCAGGCCGTTGACCAGCACCACCGGTGCGGGAGGCGGCGCCGGGCAGGCGGCCGGGCGATCGGGCGGATCCACGGCGCGAACCTACCCGGACCGGCCCGCCGCCAACCGGCCCGCGGCCGGGCCCGGTCCGCTACCGTTCTGCGCATGGGACACGCCACGGGACCCGCCACGGGACATACCGCGAAACCCGCCACGAGGCGCGACCGTTCGAAGGGGCCGCGGGGCTTCGGGTAGTTCCGTCAGGAGAGTCCTGACGGTGTTACCGACGGAGCCGTCCGTGGCACGCACTGTCCATCACATCCCGTTCGCCCGGTCCGGGTCCGGTCCGGACCACCCGCCGGGCGGCCCCTGGCGCACCGCCGCGATCCGCACCCTGCGCTACAGCTCGCACTGTCTGGCACAGGCCCGGGAGGAGGGCCGGCGCCCCCGGCCCGCAGCGCTCCGCCACGTGGTGACCGTGCGCACCTACGCCCGCGCCGACACCCGTGACCGCTCGGTGGCGCGCTGGTCGGCCGTGCAGGAACGCCGGGCCCGGCAGCAGCTGCGGCTCCGGCTGGTCACGGCCCGCGCGCTCGCGGACGGGCGCACCGGCCCGCTCACCGCGGGCGCGGCGGACGCCGTCGACGTACCGCCGGTGCGCCACCGCCACCATGCGATCTGGCTCTACTGACCCCGGGGGGCTGCCTGACCACTCCCAGGGGCCTACGGCCGTCTCGGGGCGTCCGGCGGCGGGAAACTCGGGCGACAGGCCGGGCGGGTGCTCCTTACCATCAGGCTGCTCCCCCTTCCCGCCACACCTAGATCGTGATCGGCCCTCGCGTGAAACCCCTGCTTCCTGCCCTGCTGCGCGACGAGGCGCAGTTCGCCCGCCTGTTCGCCGGGCAGTCCCTGTCCGTGCTGGGCGATCGCGTGTCCTTCGTGGCCGTGCCGTTCGCCGTGCTGTCGGTGGGCGGATCCGCCTTCGACGTCGGGCTGGTGGCGGCCGCCGCGCTGCTGCCGATGCTGCTGTTCACCCTGGTGGGAGGGGTGTGGGCGGACCGCTTCCGGCGGCACCGGATGATGCTGGCGTCCGACCTGGTGCGGTTCGCCACCCAGGGCGCGGCGGCCGTGCTGCTGCTGACCGGCGTCGCCGAGGTGCCCCATCTCGTCCTGCTGATGGCCGTCTTCGGCACTGCGGACGCGTTCTTCATGCCGGCCTCCACCGGCCTGCTGCCCTTGGTCGTCCCCGCCGAACGGCTCCGGGAGGCGAACGCGCTGCGCGGGTTCGTCCAGTCCTCCGGCCTGGTGCTCGGTCCCGCCGTGGCGGGCGCACTGGTCGCGCTGGCGGGGCCCGGCGGCGCCCTCGCCCTCGACGCCCTCACCTTCGCGGCCAGTGCCGCATGCCTGGCGGGCCTGGCGCCGCGCGGCGCGGCGGCCGGCCAGGAGTCCGCCCCCGGCGGCGGGGCGTTCCTCACCGAGCTGCGCGCCGGGTGGACGGAGGTGCGCAGCCGGACGTGGGTGTGGTCCGGCATGGCCGCGATGGCGGTCTACCACGTCGTCGTGCTGCCCTCGGTGTTCGTGCTGGGCCCCGTTCTCGCCGACCGCGAGTGGGGCGGGGCGGCGAGCTGGTCCGTGGTGGTCGCGGCCTTCGGAGTCGGCTCCATCGTGGGTAACGTGTGCGTCTACCGCCTGCGACCGGCCCGCCCGATGGCGGTCGCCGCTGCCGCGATGGTGGTGGCCTCCACCCAGGCGGTGATCATCGGATCGGGCGGTTCCGTCGCCGTCATCGCAGTGCTCGAAGCGGTCACGGGCGTGGCGGTGGCCCTGTTCTTCGTCCTGTGGGAGACCGCGCTCCAGACCCATGTGCCGGAGGGCTCGCTCTCCCGGGTGAGTTCCTACGACCACATGGTGTCGGCGGGACTCATGCCGCTCGGTCTGGTCCTCGCCGGGCCCGTGTCGGACGCCCTCGGTGTGCGCCCCACCCTGTGGGCGATGACCGCCGTCGCCGTACCCGCCGCTCTCGCGCTGCTGTGCGTGCCCGCCGTGCGGGCCCTGCCGGCGCGGCTCCCGGGCGCCGACGCCGCTCTGACCTGAGACCCCGGGTCCCCGCGCGCCGGTCTCAGGCCCCGGGTCCACGCTCCGGTCTCAGGCCCCGGCATCGCGGGCGCAGGTGGCGTACGGCCGCCGCGTGGACGAGGTACGCGGCGCCCGCGCCGGTCGCGTACCAGAACAGGTCCGGCGGGTTGAAGGTGGAGCCGAGGACGAGCCGGGCGGCGGTGCTGTGCCGGGACAGATCGGCCGGGATACCGCTGAGCTGGGAGAACTCCACCGCCCAACTGGCTGCCAGGGCGAGGCCGGCAGCCGCTGCCGGGCGGAGCCGGGGCGCGGCCAGGACCAGCAGGGCGCAGAGCAGGACGGTGTACAGGGCGTCCCCCGCGTACTTGGCCGCCTCACCGCTCGCAGCGGCCCGGACGCCGAGCCCGGCCGCGAGCGTGAGCACCACCGCGACGGCCGCCGCCAGGCGGGTCCGCTGCCCGCCTGGCCTCCCCCGAAGATCTCCCATGGCCGGTCAGCCTACGGCGCGGGCCGTTGCAGGCCCGCCCGGGCCTCCCGCCTGTCCCCGGGCCTGCGGTTCTCGATAGCCTTCGTCGCGCAGGGGCGGGCCGCCGTCGGCGGCGGAGCTACAGATGAGCGGGGCAGCACGTGGTGGGGCAGCAGGCAGTGGAGCAGCAGGTAGCGGGGTCGGCCGGGCCGGTCGAGGAAGTCTCGGCACGCACGGGCACGGCGAAGGCCGAGGGTGTCGCAGCAGCGGTCCACGGCTTCACCGTGGCGGGGTTCGCCCCGGCCTCGGGCGGGTCGGCGCGCCGGCGCGGCAAGGCGCTGCGGGAGAACGCGCCGCGCGAGCAGCACACGGACTTCGTCCCGCACCCCGACCGGCCGAACGCCGTCGAGGCGATCGAGGCGTCGAACGCCGGCCGGCTGGAGCACCTGGTGCCGATCCGGCTCGGCCGGATGTCCGCGACCCCGTTCGCGTTCCTGCGCGGCGCGGCCGGCCTGATGGCGGCCGACCTCGCGACGACGCCGACCAGCGGAATCGTCGCGCAGTTGTGCGGCGACGCGCACGCGGCGAACTTCGGCCTCTACGGCGACGCCCGCGGGCGGCTGGTGATGGACATCAACGACTTCGACGAGACCGTGCCCGGTCCGTGGGAGTGGGATCTCAAGCGGCTCTCGGCCAGCCTCGTGCTCGCCGCCCGCCAGGTGGGCGCGGACGAACACACCGCCCGCCAGGCCGCGTTCGAGGCCGTGGGCTCGTACCGCCGCACCATGCGCACGCTCGCCAAGCTGCCCGCACTGGACGCCTGGAACGCCGTCGCGGACGAGCACCTGCTCGCTCTCACCGAGGCCCACGAGCTGACCGACGTGCTGGAGAAGGTCTCGGCCAAGGCGCTCGGCAACACCAGTGCGCGCTTCGCCGCCAAGTCCACCGTCCGTACGGCGGAGGGGCGGTGGCGTTTCACGGCCGCGCCGCCGGTGCTCAGCGAGGTGCCGTCCGAGCTCGCCGGGGCGGTCGCCGCGTCGCTGGAGCCGTACCTGGAGACGGTCGCGGCGGAACTGCTGCCGCTGCTGTCCCGCCACCGCGTCCAGGACGTCGCGTTCCGCGTGGTGGGGACCGGCAGCGTGGGCACCCGCTCGTACGTCGTGCTGCTGACCGACCACCGTGACAAGGCGCTGGTGCTCCAGGTCAAGGAGGCCCGTCCGTCGGTGCTGCTGCCGCACCTGGCGCGGGCCGGCTACCCCGTCCGCGAGCTGGCGGCGCACGAGGGGCAGCGGGTGGTGCTCGGGCAGAAGCGGATGCAGGTTGTCAGCGACACCCTGCTCGGGTGGACGACCGTCGACGGGCTGCCCTACCAGGTGCGGCAGTTCCGCAACCGCAAGGGCAGCGTCGACCCCGCCGCGCTGCTGCCCGCCCAGTTGGACGACTACGCCCGCATCACCGGGGCGCTGCTCGCCCGGGCGCACGCGCACACCGCCGACCCGGAGCTGATCTCCGGTTACTGCGGCAAGAGCGAGGCGCTGGACGAGGCGGTGTCCGGCTTCGCCGTCGCGTACGCGGACCGTACCGAGGCCGACCACGCCGACCTCACCGCGGCCATCCGTTCGGGGCGACTCGCGGCCGAGTCCGGGGTCTGAGACACGGCCGTCCGGCCCCCGGTGTCCGGCCCCCACCGTCCGGTCCCTGCTGTCCGGTCACCCGCCGCGCGGTCACCTGCTGTCCGGTCACCTGCCACGTGGTGGGTGACCGGTGGGGCCGGCCAGCGGCAGGCCCGCTGTCCAGGCCCGCTGCTCGACGGTGTCGGGGACGGCGAGGCCGCGGGCCCGTCCGATCGCGCTCCACGCGAGGTCGGCATCTGTTCCGCCCAGGATGAGCAGGGCGGCCGCGAGGAGCGAGGACCGGCCGATCCCGGCCCGGCAGTGGGTGACGACGTGGGCGCCGTCGTGCAGGCAGGCCGCGAGTTCGCGCAGGACGGGCAGGATCGCGGCGAGTTCCGGAACCGTCCGGTCCGGAATCGGGATCGGGATCGGGACGAACCTGAGCCCGGCGGTGCGCGCTTCGCGGGCCTCGTCGGCGAGATCCAGTTCGCCGAGTTCGGGGGCGGTGAGCGTGCAGACCAGGATGTCGACGCCGGCGCCCGCGAGCGCGGCCATCTCGTCCCGGAGCCAGTCCCCGCCGCGTGGGCGGGCCATGGTGCTCAATCGTCCCGGGCCTGGAAGATCGACGGTGAACAGGCTCGGTCGCATAAGGCAGTACCTCCGGTCGATGGTGACGAACCTCGATGGAAACGGACATAGACGGTGGCGAACATCAATGGCCGTGAAGGTCGATAGTGGCGAACCTCAATGATGGTGAATGCCGTATGCCGCCGATGGCAAGGATCGGGTGCCGTCGGACCCACTGATCGCCCCCGGCGGGTTCGGCCGCCGGATGTTGCTTGACCCGTGGTCAGACGCCCCGGTACCGTCCCGGCAAACGCTCTCCCCCTTCGTGCCCACGGGCGCGGAGCGAGCCACCCGATGGAGACCCCGGTATGCACAGCGCCACCAAGCAACGCCTCGGCCCGGCCGAGATCCGCGCCGTCGTGGCGAACGCCCTCGGCCCCGAGGCGCAGGTGACGGAGGTCCGGGAGCTCACCGGCGGCACGTTCAACGCCGCCTACCGCCTCACCCTCACCGCCCCGGACCGGGTCGTGGTGCTCAAGGTCTCGCCGCCGCCCGTCACACCGCTGCTCACATACGAGCACGGCCTGATGGGGACGGAGGCGGCCTTCTACGAACTCGTCGGCGCCGCGACGGAGGTGACCGTCCCCCAGGTCGTCGCCGTCAACTACGAGCGGCAGGTCGTGGACGGCGACTACCTCGTCATGTCCCACCTGGACGGCGCCGGCTGGGACTCGTCGCACGCCTCGCTCGGCCCCGGTGACCACGCCCGGCTGCGGCGCGACCTCGGGCGGCTCACCGGCAGCCTGCACACCGTCACGGGCACGGAGTTCGGCTACCCGCAGCACCCCGGGCCGTCCGAGGGGGACAGTTGGCGCGCGGCGTTCGGGCGGATGCTGGACGACGTGCTCGCGGACGCCCGCCGGTACGGTGTCACGCTGCCCGTGGACCCCGAGGAACTGCTCACCGTCATCAGCCGGCGGGCCTGGCTGCTGGACGCGGTGACCGTCCCCGTCCTGGTCCACTTCGACCTGTGGGAGGGGAACGTCCTGCTGGCGGAGCGCGACGGCCGGCCGGAGATCAGCGGCATCATCGACGGCGAGCGGGCGTTCTGGGGCGATCCGCTCGCCGACCTGGTCTCACCCGCGCTGTTCGGCGACATCGCGGACGAGGCGGACTTCCTGGCCGGCTACCGGTCGGCCGTCGGGCCGTCGTTCGAGCTCACGCCGCAGGCCCTCCAGCGGATCGCCATGTACCGGATCTACCTCGACCTGATCATGCTCGTGGAGGCCGTACCGCGCGGCTACGACCCGGTCGGGCACGAGCCGTTCGCCAAGCTCGTCCGCACCGACCTGCACGCGGCGCTCGACCGGCTGCGCGAAGCACCGGCCCGGTGACGGCCACGCCGCACGGGCGCTGACCGGACGGGCCCGGAACGCACGCTTGCCGCCGACACCGTCACCCGACCCGGTGGCACGTCCTCGGAGCACCGCCCCCGGGACCACGAACCGCCCGAAGTGCCGCCCGCTGCGGGAGCTGCTGACGAACACCCCGACGCCACCCGGGGCGGGGACCCGGGGCCCTGAACACCGGAGCGCCGGAGCGCCGGAGCGGAACCAAGGACGCGGCCCGCATCGTCGCTGATCATACAATTGGCGCTTGATCAGCCGGGCCGGGCCGGCCCGCACGCACGAGGGGGATCATGTTCGGAATCATCAGGCCCTGTCGGCACGGGCTCTCCGAGCAACTGCAGACATCGTGGATGGCCCACCTCTGCGGACTCTGCCTCGCGCTGCGCGACAATCACGGACAGCTGGCCCGCACCGCCACCAACTACGACGGACTCATCATCTCGGTCCTGGTCGAGGCCCAGAGCGACCGGGCCGACGCCTCCTGGCGCCGGACGGCCGGCCCGTGCCCGCTGCGCGGCATGCGGACCGCCGAGGTCGCCCGGGGCGAGGGCGCGAAGCTCGCCGCCGCCGTATCGCTGGCCCTCGCCTCGGTGAAGATGCGCGATCACGTCGAGGACGGCGACGGCGTGTTCGCGCGCCGCCCGATAGCCGTCGGTGCCCGGGCCGTGACCCGCCGGTGGGACCGCCAGAGCGCCGGCAGCGGCTCGGCCGTCGGCTTCGACACCGCCGTCCTGCTCACCGCCGGCGCCCGCCAGGGCGAGTTGGAACGCGCGGCCGTACTCGGCAGCTCCGTCCTGCTGGTGACCGAACCGACCGAGAGCGCGACCGCCGCGGCGTTCGCCCACACCGCCGTACTCGCCGGGCGTCCGGGCAACGCGGCCCCGCTCGCCGAGGCCGGCCGGCTCTTCGGCCGCCTCGCCCACCTGCTGGACGCCGCCGAGGACCAGGCCGAGGACGCCGCGACCGGCGCCTGGAACCCGCTCACCGCGACCGGCACCGACCGGGCGAAGGCCGAACGGCTCTGCCGGGACGCCGTCCACGGCATCCGACTCGCCCTTCGCGAGGCGGAGTTCACCGACCGCTCGCTGACCCACGTCCTGCTCGGGCACGAGACGCAGCGCGCCGTGGAGCGGGTCTTCGGACGGCAGCGCACCCACGCCGCGACCTGCACGGCGGAGCGCACCGCCACCGGCTCCCTGCCGAGCGCACCCCCCGGGTACGACCCCTACTCCCAGCCGCCGGACGGCGGTGGCCGGCCCCCACGTCGCAACCTGCTGGCGGGCTGCGTCCTCTGGACGCTGATGGCCTGCACGTGCCAGCTGATGTGCTGCGAGCACGAGGACCCGTTCGACCGGCAGCGCAAGCAGGGCTGGTGCGCCCGCCACGACTGCTGCGACGCCTGCGACTGCTGCGGCGAGGGCTGCAGTTGCTGCGGCGACGGGTGCAACTGCTGCGACAGTTGCGGCTGTGACGGCTGCGGCTGCGACTGCTGAGGCCGTGAGTCCGGAAGCCCCGATGCGCTGATGCCCTTCACCCTGAGCCATCCCGCCGCCGTCCTACCGCTGCTGCGCCCCGGCGGTGGGGCGCGCGGCCCGCTGGTCGCCTCGGCCCTGGTGGCCGGCTCCACCGCGCCGGACGTGCCCTACTACGCCGACTCGGTGGCGCCCGGAATGTTCGGCTACGGCGCCCTCACGCACGCGTGGTGGGGAGTGCCGACGGTGGACGTGCTGATCACCGCCGTCCTGGTGCTGGGCTGGCACGGACTCCTGCGCGGGCCGCTGGTGGCACTGCTGCCGCCCCGCTGGGCGCACCCGGCGGACGCGCTGACCCGGCCGGTCCGGCCCTGGCGCCAGTGGGCCCGGCCGGCGGGAGTCGCGTGGTTCGCGCTCTCGGCGGCCGTCGGCGCGGCCACGCACGTCGGGTGGGACGCCTTCACCCATCCCGGCCGGGCCGGCGTCCGACTGCTGCCCGTGCTCGACCGGACAGCCGGCGGCGTACCGCTCTACCAGTTCCTGCAGTACGGCAGTTCAGCGGTCGCGCTGGGCGTCCTCGTCCGGTACGGCCTGCGCGAGCTCCGCCGGGCAGCCGGCACTGGCCCGCCGGCCGCGACCGCCGCATCACCGGCGGCCCCGGCGCGCACGCGCCGCACGGTCCTCGTGGTGACCGCCGGGGCCGCCCTGCTCGGGGCCGCCCTGCGGATTCTGCAGTGGTGGCCGTCCCTCACCACCGGCTCACCACTGCGGGTCGTACCGACCATCGCCTTCGGCGGCGCGGCGGGGGCCGCCCTCGCCGTCCTCGGCTACGCGGTCGCGGCCCACGCCCGCCGTCCGCGCGCCGGCGCCGACCGCTGAAGGCCGACCGCCGAACCCCGGACGCCTACCGTCAGCCGCCCACCGTCAGCCGTTGTCGCGGTCGGCCCGCAGCGAACTCTCCAACCCGGCCAGCAGGGTACGGAACCGCGCCGCGTCCTCGGCGGACAGCCCGTCCGGCCGGGCCGCCTGGGCCGGAACGGTCTGCTGCTGTTCGGCGGGCAGTGCGGCGTTCTGCTGGCTCATCTCGGGCGTCTCGTCTCAGTGCCGGGTACGGGCAGGCCCGTACGGGAGGAGGGTGTGCCGTGAGGCTAGGCGCCTGCGATCAACACTCGATAAACAGCGGAGCAGCATGGGCCTCAGGACGCCGGAAGTTGCGGGGCGCAGCGGCCGGAGAATCCGATCCGTACGGCGTAACCTGCCGGTCCGAGCCACCGTCGAGGGTTGCGCCCCCGTGATCACGGGCAACTGGGGTCGCCGTAGACTCCGGCCATGTCCGAGTCACCATCGCCGACGCACTCCGAGGCCGTTGAAACGCCGCTGCTCGCCGACGTCGTGCTCCGGAACGGCCGTCACAGCGCCCGGTTCTCCGACGGTTCGGTGCTGATCGTGCAGGGCCGCACCACCCACCGGATACCGGTGGCGGCGATCGAGCGGGCGGAGCCGTCCGGCGGCGACGTGCTGGTGGTGCTCACCGCCGTGCCGGGCCGTACCGGTGAGATCTTCCGGATCCGGGGCCGCAGCGCCGGGGCGGCCGGGGCGTTCGTCCGGACGGTGAGCGCGGCCCTCCCCGTCACCGACCGGGCCGAACGGCGCGCCGACGGGGCCGCGTTGGTGCAGACGACCGTCCGGCAGCGGGGCAGGGGCCCGGCCCGCGCGCTGATCGGGCTGTTCAACTCCTGGGTCAAGGTGAGCTGCTGGCTCTACCTGGCGGGGTTCGTCCTGCTCGGGGTCGAGCTCGACAAAGCCGCTCACCTCATCGTCTCGATGTTCCTCTGGGGCTTCGGCCTGCCCTTCCTGGCCGCGAGCGTGGCCGTGATGATCTGGACGTGGCGCTCGTTGAGCCGGATCTGGCCGCTGCACCGCCGTGGTATCCGCGTCGTCGCCGAGGTCACCGGCCACGAGGACGAGCACGAGCTCAGCTACCCGGTCTACCGGTTCGTCGACGCGGACGGCCTGCTTCGCACCCACACGGCTCGCGACGAGGCGGGGTACGTCGCCGATCGCAGCATCGAGATCTGCTACGACCCGGCGGACCCGTCGACGGTCAGCAGGCACCCCTCGTTCGGCCCCAGGATCTTCTGGACGGGCGCCGCCCTCCTGCTGGTCGGGCTGCCCGTCACCCTGACCGGGCTGGGCATGACCGTCCTGCCGTTCGTCCTCGCGTTCACCCGGTAGCCGTCCTCGCCCCGCCACGTCGTACTCGCCGACCTCGCCGACCTCGCCGTGCCGACGGATCGCTATCCTGCCTGCGGACCCGGACCCGGACCCGGACCCGGACCCGGACTCCGACCCGGCCCTGGGCGCGCCTCCAGTGGTCGGCTCGGCAGCTCCCGGCGGAGCACCGGGGCCACCTCGGCGAAGAACAGCTCCAAGGTCGCCAGGTAGTCGGCGCGGTCCAGCACTTCGCCGTCCACGTGCAGGTGGAGCAGCTCGTGGCCGAAGTGCTCGTGCTGGCTCAGCACCTTCTCGATGATCTGCTGCGGGCTGCCCACCAGTACCGACCCGCGCTCGACCCAGTCCTCCACCGTGTCGAACCGGATGCTCCCGCCGTCGAAGGCGCGGTTCACCGCCAACCGGGCTTCGAACACCGGACGGTAGCGGGCGATCGCCTCCTGTGAGGTACGGGCGCCGAAGTACCCGGCCGTCCCGGCGCCGACCAGGGCGTCCGCCGGGTCGCGCCCGTAGGCCGCCCAGCGCTCCCGGTAGTGCCGGACGATCGCGGCGTACGGGCCGATCGGGCCCGCGCCGTTGGGGGTGAAGACCGGGTCGCCGTGGCGGGCGGCGAAGTCCGCCGACTCCAGGTTGGAGCCGGCGCCGTGCCAGATCCGGACCTCCCGCTGGTACGGGCGCGGCAGCGGCTCGGCGTCGGTGAGCGAGCGGCCCAACCGGCCCTCCCAGCTCACCTTCTCCTCACGCCAGAGCCGCCGGAACAGCTCGTAGTTCTCCTGCAGCAGCGCCCACTGGTTCTCCCTGGTCACGCCGAACAGCCTGGAGGAGCGCGGGTAGGCACCCTTGGCGACGATCAGGTCGAGCCGGCCCTGGGCGAGGCTGTCCAGCGTCGAGTAGTCCTCGAAGGCGCGCAGGGGGTCGAGTTGGCCGAGCGTGGTGACGGCGGTGAACAGCCGGATCCGGGAGGTCAGGGCGGCGATGTGGGCGAGGATCACGGGCGGCGCGCTGGAGACGGCCGGGCGGTCGTGGCGCTCGCCGATGCCGTAGGCGTCGAAGCCCAACTCCTCGGCGAACACGGCACAGTCGACCAGCTCCCGGAGCTGGACGTGGTCCGGCTTCTCCGGTGCGGGCAGATGGGGCAGGAGCAGGAATCGCATGAAGGCCCCCCGGCGCGACTGCGGGTTGATGTGTCAACCCGATAATGGGCGCGCCGGGTTGATGTGTCAACCCGCTTCCGGGTGCGTCAGAGGGCCGGCTCGTCGCCCTTCAGCTGGGCCATCAGGGCAGCCGATATGCCTTGGAGTTCGTCCAGTTGACGGCTGCTCAGCGGATCCGTCAGCCAGCGTCGGATGTGCGCCGCGCGACGCGGCAGGGCGGCGGCGACGGCCGCCCGCCCGGTCTCGGTCAGGGTGACGACGGCGCCGCGGCCGCTGTCGGCGCAGGGCTCGCGGGTGAGCAGGCCGCGCCCGGCCATCCGGGTCAGCTGGTGGTGCAGCCGGCTCTTCTCGAACTGCGTGACACCGCTCAACTGGTACGGCCGCAGCCGCCCTTCGGAAGCGGCCAGCAGGGCCTGCAGAATCGCGAGATCCGGCTCGGAGAGACCGGTCTCCTGCTGGAGCTGCTGGGCGAGACGCCGCCAGAACAGCACCTGGGTCTCGAAGAAGGCGCTCCAGACCTCGTCCTCGCGCTCGTCCAGCCACCCCGCCCGCTCACTCATACCGGCGATGCTACCGATCCGGCCCCGAGGTCACGCCGGGCCGGTGCCGCCTCGGCGGTGGCTCAGGCCGGGCCGGCCGGCACCGGTCGTCCCAGCACCCGGTCGACGGTGATCTCGATGACCACGCGGTCCGGGTTGACCCGGGGCTCGCGGTAGCGCTCGGCGTAGCGGCGGACGGCCTCGGCCACGGCCGCCGGATCGTCCCGGACCACGGCGACCCCCTCCAGGGTCGACCAGCGCGCCCAGTCGACCTGGCACAGCGCGACCCGCATCCCGTCGGCGCCGGCGGCGGCCACGTTGCGGGCCTTGCGGCTGGTCCGGTTGGTGATGACCCGGGCGAGCCCGGTCTGCGGGTCGTAGGTGACGCCGACCGGCACCACGTGCGGGGAGCCGTCGGGGCGGTGGGTGGTCAGGGTGGAGAGGAGCCGCTCGCGCCAGAAGGCGAGGAGCGCGTCGGAGAAGTCGATCGGGTCGTGAGCCATGCTGCGATCGTACGACTCGGGGCAGGACCGGACCGAAGGGGGCGAACGGACAGGACCGGACGGACAGGACCGAACGGGACGGGACGGGGCGGCCGCGTCAGACGGTGTCCCAGGGCGCCGCGTGCGCCAGGGCACGGAGCGTGGCCAGCAGCGGAGCGTCGAGCGGCAGCTCCAGCCGGTCGATCCGGCCGACGGCGGCGAAGCCGCGCGAGTTGGTGACGAAGGCGCCGTCGAACGAGGGCAGGTCGCTGAGGAAGACCGGCCGCCGCTTCGAGGAGACCCCGGCGGAGGCGAGCTCGCGCTCCAGGACCTGCATGGCGATGCCGTTCAGGGCGGGCGCGTCCGGCCAGACGACCGTGTCGCCCTCGATGAAGCCGATGTTGGTGATCGCCCCTTCGGCCACCACGCCGCCCGGGCCGACCAGCAGGGCCTCGTCGAAGCCCTCGTCGGCCGCCAGCCGCCCGTAGTAGGCCTGGGCGAAGCCGCCGCTGTGCTTCAGGTGCGCGACGGGCCGCTGGTGGTCCACCGCGCGCAGCCCCACCACCTCGGCGGGTGCGGCGCCCGGCGGGCGCACCGAGACCATCAGCCGGACGGCGCCGCCGGGGGTGTCCTCCGGCCGGAAGACGTTGACCCGCACCGAGGCGTCGCCGGTGACGCCGTCCGGTCCGCCGGCCAGGGCGTGCCGGATGAGTTCGCGCACCCGCTCGCCGTCCAGGCCCTCGCCGTAGAGTTCGCGGGTCGCCGCGTCGAGCCGGGCGAGGTGGAAGCCCAGGCCCCTGGTCCGGCCGTCGCGTACCTGCATGGCCGTGAAGTGGCTGTACCCGCCCATCGCGAGGTACGTGAGGTCGTCCACGGTCGCGGCCCGGCCGTCGACCTCCAGTTTCGCCTGCGCTGCACCGGTCATACCGGCCAGCCTACTTGAGGCTGTTCGTGCGGGGCCCGGACAAGCTCGGGGCGCCCCGGCCCGGGGCGGCCCGGCCTGTGCCGGTGCCGGTGCCGCCCCGGGTGGTGGTGACGTCAGGTGCTCAGTGCCCGCGGGCGATCCAGTCGGCCAGCGCGGGCGCCTCGGCGCCGACCGTGGTGGTGCCTCCGTGTCCGGTCCGCACCTCCGTCTGCGGTGGCAGGGCGAGCAGGCGGTCCCGGATCGAGTCGATGATCGTCGGGAAGTGCGAGAAGGACCGCCCGGTGGCGCCCGGCCCGCCCTGGAACAGGGTGTCGCCGGTGAAGACGGTGCCCAGCTCCGGGGCGTACAGGCAGACCGCGCCGGGGGCGTGGCCGGGCGTGTGCAGGACGGTCAGCCCCACGCCGGCGACGGTGATCTCCTGGCCGTCGGCGAGCTCACCGTCGGGCAGCCGCTCGGGGTGGGTGAGCTTCCAGAGCGGCAGGTCGTCGGGGTGCAGCAGGATCGGCGCGCCCGTCCGCCCGGCGAGGGCCGGGGCCGCGTCGATGTGGTCATTGTGGGCATGGGTGCAGATGATCGCGACCAGCCGGCGGCCACCGAGCGCTTCGAGGATCGCCTCGGCGTCGTGGGCCGCGTCGATCACCACGGCCTCCTCGTCGTCACCGACGATCCAGACGTTGTTGTCGACGTCCCAACTGCCGCCGTCCAGCTCGAAGGTGCCGGAGGTGACGAGGTGCTCGATCCGTGCGGCGCTCACAGCTCCACCACCGAACGGAGCACGTCGCCGTCCTTCATGCGCGCGAACGCCTGCTCCACACCGTCCAGTTCGATGGTCTCGGTGACGAAGGCGCCGAGGTCGAGGCGGCCCTGCAGGTAGAGGTCGATCAGCAGCGGGAAGTCCCGCGAGGGCAGGCAGTCCCCGTACCAGGAGGACTTGAGCGCGCCACCGCGCCCGAACACGTCCAGCAGCGGGAGTTCGAGCGTCATCTCCGGTGTGGGCACGCCCACCAGGACGACGGTGCCGGCCAGGTCGCGTGCGTAGAACGCCTGCTTGTACGTCTCGGGGCGGCCGACCGCCTCGATCACCACGTCGGCGCCGTTCCCGGCGGTCAGCTCGCGGATCGCCTCGACCGCGTCGGAGGTACGGGAGTTGACGGTGTGGGTGGCGCCGAGCCGGCGGGCTGTCTCCAGCTTGCGGTCGTCGATGTCGACCGCGATGATCCGGCTCGCGCCGGCCAGCCGGGAGCCCATCACCGCAGCACCGCCGACGCCGCCGCAGCCGATCACCGCTACCGAGTCACCCCGGCCGACGTTGCCGGTGTTGATGGCGGCGCCGAGGCCGGCCATCACGCCGCAGCCCAGCAGTCCGGCCACGGCCGGAGCCGCCGCCGGGTCGACCTTGGTGCACTGGCCGGCCGCGACCAGGGTCTTCTCCGCGAACGCGCCGATGCCGAGCGCGGGCGACAGCTCGGTGCCGTCCAGCAGCGTCATCTTCTGCTTCGCGTTGTGGGTGTCGAAGCAGTACTGCGGGCGCCCGCGCCGACAGGACCGGCACTGGCCGCACACGGCACGCCAGTTGAGGATGACGAAGTCGCCCGGGGCGACCTCGGTGACACCCGCGCCGACGGCCTCGACCAGGCCGGCCGCCTCGTGGCCGAGCAGGAACGGGAACTCGTCGTTGATGCCGCCCTCGCGGTAGTGCAGGTCGGTGTGGCACACCCCGCAGGCCTGTACCTTGACCACCGCCTCGCCGGGCCCGGGGTCCGGCACGACGATCGTCGTGACCTCCACGGGCGCGCCCTTGCCGCGCGCGATGACTGCCTTCACCTGCTGGGACATCTGCTTCCCACCTCCGTCGGCCGGCGCTGCACTGCGCCGGTCTGCTGACACTGTCGAAGCGTATCGCCGAGCCGCGCGAGCCCCGGTGAGCGCCACCGGTGATCCCGCTCACCGGACCTCCGGCGGCCCGGCCGCCACCGCGAGCGGCCACGACCGCACACGAACCGGCCCGGAACCGCCTGCCGTTGGCCGGAACTGCCGCTGCCCCGGCGGGTGCGCCGCACATACGGTCGTACGGAGTCGTGCCCCGAAGACCGCCCAGCGATCCACCGCCAGGAGGATGGATGTCCGTCGAGACCGGCCCGGCAGCTTCCGAGACCCCGCTCGTCCCCCTGCACTGCCTGCGCCACGCCGAGCCCGGGCCGCCCCGCCTGGCCGCCCTGCCCACCGGCACGCCGGTCTGGCTGGTCAGCCGGCACGCCGACGTCCGCCAGGTGCTCACCGACCCGCGCCTGAACCGCTCCCAGCTGTTCGCCCCGGGCGCGCCGGCGCTCTCGCTGTCCCCGGGCATCCTGGACGACCCGGACGTCCTGCTCAACCTGGACGGCTCCGAGCACCAGCGGCTGCGCCGCACCGTGCAGCGTGCGTTCACGCCGCGGGCCATCGCCCGCTGGCGCCCGTGGGTCGCCTCGGTGGTCGACGGCCTGATCGACGAGCTGATCGACCAGGGCTCACCGGCCGACATCGTGGCCGGCTACACCCGGCCGCTGCCGGTGGCGGTGATCAGCCGGCTGATGGGCCTGGACGGGCTCGACCTCAAGCGGCTCGGCCACTGGAGCGACCACGCGCTGTCCGCCACCGCGTACGCGCCGGAGGCCATCGGCGCCGCGATGGGCGAGTTCGCGCAGTTCGCCGCCGGGCTGATCGCCGAGCGGCGGGCGGAGCCGGGCGACGACCTGGTCAGCGGACTGCTGGCGGCGGCGGCCGAGACGGAGGGGATCACCGAGCCGCAGCTGGTCTCGATGGTGGTCGGCCTGGTGGTCGCGGGCCACGAGACGACCATGACGACGCTCGGCAACGCCATGGTGTACCTGCTCGGGGACGGCCGGGAGGCCTGGCAGCGGCTCGGCGCCGACGAGGCGAGCGCCACCGCGGCGGCCGAGCAGCTGTTGCGGGCGATCCCGCTGGGCGACACCGACGTGCTGCCGGGGCTGCTGCGCCGGGCCGTCGAGGACGTGGAGATCGGCGGCGTCACCATCCCGGCCGGCAGCGTGGTCGCGGCCGACACGGCCGCCGCCAACCACGACCCGGGGCACTTCCCCGGCGGCCTGGCCGACGACCTGTTCGCACCGCTCTCCGCGCCGGGCCTCACCTTCGGGGCCGGTCCGCACCACTGCCTGGGCGCCTGGCTGGCCCGGATGGAGCTGGAACTCGCGCTGCACCGGCTGGCCCGCCGGCTGCCGGGCCTGCGGCTCGCCGGGGCGGCCGACGCGATCGACTGGCGCGAGGGGCTGCTGACCCGCAGCCCGGTCTCGCTGCGGGTGGCCTGGTGACGGCCGGTCCGCTGCCGGTCCCGGTCCCGGGCGGCGCGGCCGCGCCCGGATCCGGTTTCGTGGTCCGGGTCGACCGGGAGCGCTGTGTCGGCACCGGGGTCTGCGCGGCCACCGCCCCGGCCGACCTCGCCCTCGGGCGGGACGGCCGGGCGTACCCGCTGCGTCCGGTCTCCGACGAGGGTGACGAACTGACGGAGGCGGCCGAGATGTGCCCGGTCGAGGCGATCACCGTACTGTCCGCGCGGGACGGTCGTCAGGTCGCGCCGCTGGACTGAGCCGGCCGGCCCCGGCCTGCGCCGGTCAGGGCCGGCGGCCGAAGTAGGCGGCCAGCCGGTCGTACAGCGGCGCGTCCGGCGCGATCGGCGTCTCGGGGCCGAAGGCCCGGCCCGCGGACTCCTCGCCCCGGAACTCCGGGCGCAGCGCACCCTGCCCCCAGCTCAGCGCGGCCCGGCCGACCTGTTCGTCCAGGTCGGTCGACTGGCCGGTGGCGGTCGCCAGGTCCCAGGCGTGGACGGCGAGTTCGGCGATCTGCTGGTCGACCGGGAACCGGGCGGGCAGCTCGCCCATCCCCGGCACCTGCACCGTGCCGCTGAGGTCGCCGGCCCGGCGCCAGGCGGCGAGCAGCTCCTCGGCGCCGGTGTCGAAGGCCGGCTGCCAGCCGTCGGTGACGCGCTCGGCCGGGGCCTTCCAGTCGGGGTTTCCGCCGGTGGCCCGGAGGGTGAACTGCCGGAGGTCGTCGATGAGGTGGCTGACCAGGTCGGTGACGTCCCAGGACCGGCAGGGGGTGGGCAGAGCGGCCTGGTCCGGTTCGATCGCGCCGATGACCTCACCCGCCAGGCGCAGCGCGCGGGCGAGCAGGTCCACCGGGTCGGTCGTCTCGGGCATGCCGCTCTCCTGGCGTCCGTCGGGCAGTCGACGCAGCTGATTGTGGCATCCGCGCGGGCGGTGCGGCGGGCGCCACGGCGGGGTGGCGGGCCGGCGGGCGCGGCGGCGGGCCGGGCGCGGCCGGAACGGCAGCGGCGCCCTCGCCGCCCGGGGGCGGGGAGGGCGCCGGCGTCGTGCGGTCAGCTCGCGGACTTGCCCAGGTCCTTGATGTCCTCGTAGGTGAGGCCGAGCTTGTTGTAGGCCTTGATCTGCTGCTCGGTCAGCGAGGTGGTCGCGACGAGCTCCTTGATCTGGGCGTCGGTCAGCGTGTCGGCCTGCGGGAGGTCGGAGTCGCCCGGGCCGGAGTCGCTGCCGGCCCCGGCGAGGGAGCCGAAGATGCCCTCGATGTCGGCGGTGGTGATCTCGGTGGCACCGGCGGGCGCCTGGATCGCCGGGACGTCCTTGCCGAACGCGATCTTGACCGGCAGGGTGGCGCCGGGGGCGGCCTTGTCGTCGAGCTGCGCGAGGTCGAAGGAGATCGAGGACAGCGCCCCGCCGTCGAGCAGGAGGTTCAGGGCGAGCTTCTTGTCCGGCACGTCGCTCGGGACGGCCGTGGGCAGCTTGCCCATCGTCGGGAGCTCCTTGGCCAGCGGCTCGAAGGCCTTGAGCAGGTCGTTGCCGACCGTGCGGGCCGAGGCGGTGACGACGATGAGCTGCTTGCCGTCCTTCTTGC
This sequence comes from Kitasatospora sp. NPDC057223, assembly GCF_042669755.1. Taxonomy (NCBI): domain Bacteria; kingdom Bacillati; phylum Actinomycetota; class Actinomycetes; order Kitasatosporales; family Streptomycetaceae; genus Kitasatospora; species Kitasatospora sp. NPDC057223. The sequence continues at coordinate 28,733 of NZ_JBHUWW010000092.1, forward strand.
CCTTGTCCTCGAAGGAGGTGTCGCGGGAGAAGACGTCCTTGACGGAGTTGAGGAAGTTCTGCGCGACCTCGGGCTTCACCGAGGGGGCGGCGGACGGCGCCGCGCCGGGCGCGCCCCCGGCGACGGACTCCGAGAAGTCCTGGAGCGCCTTGGGGTCGATCGAGATCCACTTGCCGGACAGCGCGCCCTTCAGCGGGCCCGGCAGGCTCTCCGTCACGGCGGTGATCTCGGAGGCGTCCTGGCCGAACAGCGCGGCGGCCGCGGCGGCGTCGGCCTGCAGGTAGGTCTTGCCGCCGGCCTGGCGCACCTCGGCGACGGACTTGCCGTCCTTGCCGGCCACGGCGAACGAGAAGGAGGTCGACTTGTCGGCGGTCAGCGCGTCGGCGCCCGCAGCCGGGTTCTTGACGGCCGCGAGGTCCTTGAGCGGCTTGTCCGCGCTGACGCCGAAGGACAGGCTCAGCGAGGCGAGGGTGTCCGCCGTCTTGCTGTCGATCTTGTCATCGGTGGCAACGCCGAAAGCCTCGATCTGCGCGGCGGTGGCGTCGAACGACAGCTTCGCGCTGAACGCCTTGCCGTCGCCCAGCTTCCCGAACGCGTCGGACACCTTCTCGGCGGCCGACAGCTCCTTGACGGCGCCACAGGCGGCGAGGCCGCCGGCGAGGACGGTGGTGCATGCGGCGGCGACCAGGGTCGTCCGGACGGTCCTGCGTATCACGGTGTTGATGACAAGCTCCTGTACTACGGCGTCAAGAAGGTGGGAGTGAGGGCTCCCCACTGCCCGTGTGCGACGGGCACAAGCCAAGCACAGGCGCTGTCGTACAGGCACCTGAATTCCTGAATCCCCCCGTCAAGCGTGCCCAAACTACCGCATCGCCGCCGGGCCACCGGCACCCGGGACGCCGGGCGTACGGTCAGCCCGTCCGCAGCAGGGACTCGACGGACCGGCACATCGCCTGCACGAATGCTTCACGGGTGGGGTCGTCCACCAGGTCGAGCGAGAGGTAGGGGTTGAGGTCCTCCAGCTCCACCAGGAGCAGCCCGCCCTCCTCGGTGCGGCAGGCGTCGACCCGCTGGATGCCGTGCGACAGGGTGTTCCACTCGACGAAGCGGTCCGCGAAGGCGAGGTCGTCGGCCGTGGCGGCGTAGGGCACGAGCTCCCAGCGCCGCTCGGGGTCGGGGGCGTACAGGGCGTACTGGAAGTCCCGGTCCACGTAGTAGAAGGACACTTCGTGACGGAACGGTACGTAGGGCTGCACCAGGCAGCCGCCCAGCCCCTCCCCGTCCAGGCCGTCCGCGGTGAGGATCCGCAGGCCGACGGAGTCGGCGCCGTGCCGGGGCTTGACCACGTACCGTTCGACGGCGGGGAGCGCCGCCAGGACGGCCGCCGCGCCGTGGTCGCCGTCGGCGGTGGGGATGACGGGCTCGCCGGCCGCGCTCAGGTCCAGCAGGTACTGCTTGCCCGCCATGTCGCCCCGGCCGGTCAGCGGGTTGTACACCAGCACGCCCTCGGCGAGCGCGGCGCGGCGGAACGCGTCGTACTCCTCCTGGTAGTGCAGCACCGGACCGCTGTTGCGCACCACGACCGCGTCGAACCGGCCCATCAGGGCGCGGGCGTCCAGCGGGTGGCAGAGCGCGAGGTCGAAGTACTCGCGCAGGCGGGCGGTGAGCCGGGTGTCCTCGTCGCCGTAGCGGCGGCCGTTGGCCGGGTAGGCGAGGTCGGTGACGTACAGCAGGGAGGGGCGGCTGGCGGGCACGGTGCGGGCCTCTCGGTCGGGCGGCGCCCGGGGCGCGGCCCGGACGGAGGGGGTCAGCCCGGGATGGCGACCGCCGTACCGGACACGCGTACCCGGCCGTCACCCTCGTGCAGGCCCACCAGTAGAACACCCGGCCGGCCGAGGTCGGCGCCCTGGTGGAGGGTCAGCGTCGCCGGCGCGGTGACGGCGCCCAGTTCGCGGAGGTAGGCACCCAGGGCGGCGGCGGCCGCGCCCGTCGCCGGGTCCTCCACCACTCCGCCGACCGGGAACGGGTCGCGGACGTGGAAGGTGGCGGCGTCCTCACGCCAGACCAGTTGCAGGGTGATCAGGCCACGGGCCGTCATCCAGGCGGCGAGGCCGTCGAAGTCGTACGCGAGGTCGGCCAGCCGGGCCCGGGTGGCCGCGGCCAGCACCAGGTGCCGGGCACCGGCGTAGGCGAACCGGGGCGGCAGCGCCGGGTCGAGGTCGCCGGCGGCCCAGCCGAGCAGCGCCAGTGCCTCGGCGACGTCGGCCGCGCCGGCGGGCTCGGTGTGCGGCTCGACGCTGGTGAGGGTGGCGCGCAGCGCCCCGGCGGCGTCCCGCTCGGTCTCCACCGGCACCTCGCCGGCGGCGGTGGTGAACACGTACCGGCCGGGGCCGCCGCGTTCGGCGACCGCGACGGCGGCGGCGACGGTGGCGTGCCCGCAGAAGGGCACCTCCATCAGCGGGCTGAAGTAGCGCACGGTGTAGGCGCCGGCGGTCGGGCCGGGCGCCAGGAAGGCGGTCTCCGAGTAGCCGACCGCGGCCGCGATCTCCAGCATCCGCTGCTCGCCGAGCGCGCCCGCGTCCAGCACGACGCCGGCCGGGTTGCCGCCCGCCGGGTCGGTGGCGAAGGCCGCGTAGCGGAGTACCTCGGGGGCGGTGGGCGGCGCGGGGGTGCTGGTCATGCCCGGTCGAACGCCCGGTGGGTGCGCGGTGTTCCCCAGGCGGGCCAGGGGCTGAGGAGGCGGATGAGACAGGTGGTGTCCGGCGGCGGGCGGCGGGGAGCTCTCGACAACGGCTCCGGCCCGCCCGGGGCGGGCGGGCTGCCCTGTTCGGCGCAGCCTCGGGTGCGGCGGGGGGTGTGCGGGGCGGAGGCTGGGCGGGGGGCTCGGACCGGAGAAAGGGACCCCCGCCATGACCGCCCTCGACTTCCGGATCATCGACAGCCCCGACGGCTCGCTCAACAAGACCGCCGTGCTGGTCACCGGCCAGCACGACGCGATGCTGGTGGACGCCGGGTTCACCCGCTCCGACGGCCGCCGCCTGGTGGAGGCCGTACGGGCCTCGGGGAAGCGGCTCACCACCGTCTTCGTCAGCCACGGCGACCCGGACTTCTACTTCGGCGCCGAGGAGATCCAGGACGCCTTCCCGCAGGCCCGCTTCCTCGCCCCGCACCTGGTCGTGGAGCACATCCGGGAGACCTACCGGGGCAAGCTCCAGGCCTGGGCGCACCTGGGCGAGGAGCTGTCGACCCGGCTGGTGCTGCCCGACGTGCTGGCCGGCGACGACCTGGAGTTCGAGGGCCACCGCTTCGAGCTGCGCGGCGCGGACTTCCACCTCCCCGACCGGCACTACCTCTGGCAGCACCAGCACAGCACCGTCCTCGGCGGCGTCCTGCTGTTCGAGGGGCTGCACGTGTGGACCGCCGACACGCCGCGGCCCGAGCAGCGCGCCGCCTGGATCGACCTGCTGGACGGCATGGAGGCACTGGCGCCGCGGTTCGTGGTGGCGGGGCACCGCACCGAGGGCGCACCGACCGACCTGACCGCGATCCGGCACACCCGGGAGTACCTCCGGGCGTTCGAGACGGCCGTGAGCACCTCCCCCGACGCCGCCGCCGCGCAGGCCGCGCTGGAGCGCCGCTACCCCGACGCGGGCATGGCCCTGGCCGTCGACCTCGGCACCAAGGTCGCCATGGGCGAGCTGACATGGGACTGACCGTGACCGACCACGGCGCCCCCTCGCCCGCACCCGCCGACGTGGTGCGCCGCCAGTACCTGGCGTCCGCCCGCGGCGACCTGGCCGCGCTGCGCGCCACCCTCGCCGACGACGTCGAGTGGACGGAGATGGCCGGCTTCCCCCTCGCCGGGACGTACCGCACCCCCGCCGGGGTGACCGCCGGCGTGATGGAGCGGCTCGGCGCCGACTGGGAGGACTGGGCCGCCCACGACGACAGCTACGTGGTGGACGGCGAGAACGTCGTCGTCCTGGCCAGGTACACCGCCCGCAACAGGGCCACCGGCAGGCCGCTGAACGTCCGGGTGGCGCACCACTTCGTCGTGCGCGGCGGCCTGATCGTCCGGTTCGAGCAGTTCACCGACACCGCGCTGGTGCGCGCCGCGATGGCCTCCTGAACCCCGCCGGTCACCCGAAAGGGGGAGCCCGCGGCGCCGCGCGCGGCGCGGTCTCGACTCCCCCCGGCCCGCAGGGCAGGCTGTCGTTGGCCGGGCACGTCGACAAGGAGCTGACCGTGGGTACAGGAACGGGTACGGACCGGGCGTTCGTGATCGTCGGGGCGAGCCTCGCCGGGGCGAAGGCCGCCGAGGCGCTGCGCGAGGCCGGGCACGACGGCCCGGTGGTGCTGGTCGGCGACGAGCACGAGCGTCCGTACGAGCGGCCGCCGCTGTCCAAGGGGTACCTGCTCGGCACCAGCGAGCGCGAGAAGATCTACGTCCACCCGCCGCAGTGGTACGCCGAGCACGACGTCACCCTGCGGCTGGGCCTGGCCGTCACCGCCATCTCGCCGACGGCGCACACCGTGACGCTCGCCGACGGCAGCCGGATCCCCTACGCCAAGCTGCTGCTCGCCACCGGCTCCTCGCCGCGCCGGCTGCCCGTCCCCGGCTCGGACCACGCCGGGGTGTTCTACCTGCGCCGGGTCGGGGACAGCGAGCGGCTCAAGGAGGTGCTGCGCCCCAGGGCCCGGATCGTGGTGGTCGGCGCGGGCTGGATCGGCCTGGAGACGGCCGCCGCCGCCCGCGCGGCGGGCGCCGAGGTGACGGTGCTGGAGTCGGCCGAGCTGCCGCTGCTGCGGGTGCTCGGCCGCGAGGTCGCCGAGGTCTTCGCCGGGCTGCACCGGGACAACGGCGTGGACCTGCGCTTCGGCGTCCAGGTGCAGGAGCTGACCGGCGGCGCCGACGGGGTGACGGGCGTTCGGCTCGGCGACGGCAGCACGGTCGCGGCCGACGCCGTGATCGTCGGCATCGGCATCACCCCCAACACCGCGCTCGCCGAGGCGGCCGGCCTGGACGTCGACAACGGCGTCCGGACGGACGAGCGGCTGCGCACCTCCGTCCCCGACGTCTTCGCCGCCGGGGACGTCGCGAACGCGTTCCACCCGCTGCTCGGCCGGCACATCCGGGTCGAGCACTGGGCGAACGCCCTCAACCAGCCGCAGACCGCGGCCCGGTCGATGCTCGGCCAGGACGCGGTGTACGACCGGGTGCCCTACTTCTTCTCCGACCAGTACGACCTGGGCATGGAGTACACCGGCTACGTCGAGCCGGGCGGCTACGACCGGGTGGTCTTCCGGGGCGACGTCGCGGGCCGGGAGTTCATCGCGTTCTGGCTCTCCGGCGGCCGGGTGCTGGCCGGGATGAACGTCAACGTCTGGGACGTCACCGATCCGGTCCGCGAGCTGGTCCGCTCCGGCCGCACGGTCGACCCGGCCGCCCTCGCCGACCCGGCCAGGCCGCTGGCCGAGGTCTGATCACCGCTCCGCGGCGGCGCGCTCGCGGGCCGTCCGGACGGCCGCCGAGAGGCCGGCCAGGTCGTAGGCCCCGTGGTGGCGCTTGCCGTTGACGAAGAAGGTCGGTGTCCCCGAGACGCCGCTGAGGTCGGCGGACTCGATGTCCTCGGCGACCCGGTGCGCGCCGGTGTCCGCCCGCAGGTCCCGGTGGAAGCGGTCGGCGTCCAGGCCGATGCCCTCGGCGTAGCCGAGCAGGTCGGCGGCCCGCAGCGCGCCCTGGTGGGTGAGCAGCAGGTCGTGCATCTGCCAGTAGCCGTCCTGGACGGCGGCGGCCTCGGCGGCCCGCGCGGCCAGTTCGGCGTGCGGGTGGACGTCCGGCAGCGGCAGGTGGCGCCAGACGTACCGGATGTCGCCGAACCCGGCGAGCAGCTCGCGGACGACCGGCTCCGCCTGCCCGCAGTAAGGGCACTCGAAGTCGCCGTACTCGACCACGGTGACCGGGGCGTCGAACGCGCCGCGGATGTGGTCGCGCTCCGGGTCCACCGGCACCAGCAGGTCGACGATGTCCTCGGCGCTGCCGAGCAGCGCCCGGATCCTGGGGCGGCGCGGCAGGATGCCGATCACCCAGGTGACGGCCCAGGTGGCGGCGAACGAGCAGACCACCGCGCCGAGGATGCCGACCTTCGCGTCGACGAGGTCGCGCCCGTCGAAGGCGAGGGTCGCGATCAGCAGCGACACCGTGAAGCCGACCCCGGCGATGGTGCCCCCGGCGGTGACGGCCCCCCAGCCGACCGGCGGGCGCAGCCGGCCACGGCTCAGCGCGGTGGTCAGCAGGGCGGCGCCGAGGATGCCGGCCGGCTTGCCGAGGACGTACCCGAACAGGATGCCGAGGGTGATCGGCGAGCCGAGGGCCCGGGCGAGTTCGCTGCCGCTGACCGCGATGCCCGCGTTGGCCAGTGCGAACAGCGGCACGATCACGTAGCTGGTCCACGGGTGGTAGAGGCGCTGCAGCCGGGCGTTGGGCGAGATCGTGGTGGCGAGCCCGGCCCGCAGGGAGCGTTCCAGCTCGGGTGTGGGCTGTTCGCGGAAGAGCCGGAACAGCCCGCTGGCCCGCTCCAGGTCGCTCCGGGCCGCCGGGTAGGCGTAGGTGAGCAGGCCCATGGCCAGGCCGGTGACGACCGGATCGACGCCGGACTCCAGGAGCGCCACCCACATCGCCACCGCGAGCAGCGCGTACACCGCTCCCCGGCGCACGCCGAGGGCGCGCAGCACCAGGATCACCGCGAAGATCCCGACCGCGGCGAGCAGGGCGGGCGCGGTGATCGTGCCGCTGTAGAAGACCGCGATGACCCCGAGGGCGACGAAGTCGTCCACCACGGCGACCGTGAGGATGAAGGTGCGCAGCGCCTGCGGCAGCCGGGTGCCGAACAACGCCAGCATGCCCAGGGCGAACGCCGTGTCGGTGGACATCGCGGCTCCCCACCCGTGGGATTCGCCGTGCCCGGCGGTGACGGCGAGGTAGATCGCCACCGGGACGAGCATGCCGCTGACGCCCGCGAGCAGCGGGAGGGCGATGCGTCTGCGCTCGCGCAGTTCACCCATGTCGAACTCGCGGCGCGCCTCCAGCCCGACGACGAAGAAGAACAGCGTCATCAGGCCGCTGTTCACCCACTCGCGCAGGTCGAGCGACACGCCCTTGGAACCCAGGCTGACGGACAGGTGCGTCTGCCAGAACTCCTCGTAGCTGCCGGGGCCGACGTTCGCCCAGGCGAGCGCGACCAGGGTGGCGGCGAGCAGGACGGCGGCGCTGCCGGTCTCGGTGCGCAGGAAGTCCCGCAGCGGGGTCCTCGGTTCGCCGGCGCAGGCGCTCTGGCCGGAATAGCGGGGGGTCGGGGACGATGCCATGACGATCATTCTTGTGCCTGCGGCCGTCCGCGCCAGCAGGCTGGCCGAGCGGCGGCCGCTCCCGCTCCGCCGGTCGCGGAGCGGGAG
>NZ_JBHUWW010000093.1:0-35779 GCF_042669755.1 Kitasatospora sp. NPDC057223
CCGCCGCGGCGCCCGCGGCCGCGCCCGGACTGGCCGACCGTGCCGAGCAGGGCCACCCCGGCCACCGGCACGCCCGTCCGGGAGAGCAACTCGCCTACCCGGTCGGCCTGTTCCGGTGTCACGTTGCCGCCCCTGGCCGTCACCAGCACGGCGTCGGCGTGCTGCACCAGGTCGTAGGCGTCGTTCGCGTGCAGCAGCGGCGAGGTGTCGACCAGGATCAGGTCGGCGTGCCGCCGGGCCCGGCGCAGCACCTCGCCGGCCCGCAGGACGAGCGCGGCCGGATACGCGGTGGTGTTCCCGCCGGTGATCAGGCGGACCCCTTCGACGTTGGTCGGGCGGATCAACTCGTCCAGCTCGCCCAGCTGTTCGCCGCTGAGCAGCTCGGCCATCCCCGGGCCGGAGCCGGCACCGAGATGCAGGTGGGCCTGCGGGTGGCGGAAGTCGCAGTCCAGGACGAGCACTTCGCGGCCGGTCTCGGCGAGGGCGGCGGCCAGGTTGGCGATGGTGGTGGTGCGGCCGTCGCCGCTGCGGGCGGACGCGACCAGTACCACCGGCGAGGGGTTGGCGAGTCGCCGGGAGACGATCTCGGCGGGCTCGCGCCGGCCCGGCCCGACCACCGGCAGCGACAGCGAGGCGGGCCCGGTGAGCAGCAGGATCGAGCGCAGCGAGCGGTACGCCTCGGCGGCCGGGTCGGAGGGCCGGGCCACCACCAGCGGCTCGCGCAGCCGCTGGAGCCGGCGGCCGAGCTGCGGGATCTCGCCGATCACCGGCAGGTTGAACGCCTCCTCGGCGCCGTTGCGGGTGCGCAGCCTGGTGTCCATCCGGCTGAGCATCAGCGCGGCCACCACACCGAGTGCGAGGCCGAGCACCACCGCGAGGGCGAGCCGCATACTGCGGGTCGGCGAGGTGAGCAGGTTCCCCCCGGCCTCCCGGGCGTCGATGCTGCCCCACTGCTGGATGGCGTCGGTCTGGGCGTAGTTCTGCAGTTTGCTGATGTCGGTGAGGCTGGTGGTGAGCGCGTTGAGGGCGGCGGTCAGTTTCGGCTGGAGCCTGGGCTGGTCGGCGGCGGAGGACGTGCTGAACTGGTGCTGGAGGTCGTCCACCTGCTTCTGCTGGGCGTCCGCCTGGGCCTGCAGGCGGCGGACCGACTCGGCGGCGCTCTTCGCCGACTCCTGGCTGTAGCCGTTGATGGTCGCGGCGGAGAACGCGGCCGCCAGGTCGGCGCAGGACTGCTGGGTCGGCCCCGTGGTGGTGAACACCAGCAACTGGGTGCTGGCGGCGGTCACCGTCCGGCGGGCCAGCACGGCGGCGACGTCGGTGATGCCGAGCTGCTCGGCGGCGGCGGTGGTCACGTCCGACCCGGAGGCGTACGACAGCACCTGGTCGGCCCGGACACTGTCGCCGGCGCCGGCGACCGGTGTGATCGCCACCTTGCACTGCCATTTGCCGTTGTCCACGGCGTCGCCCGCCGGTGTCAGCAGCCAGCCGACGACCAGTGCGGCGAGGGTGCAGCCGACGAGCAGCCGCCAGTAGCGTCGCAGGACGGTGAAAGGGTTGGCCGGTTCCACGGGTGGGATCCCCTCGCGTTCGTGGTGCCGTGGAGCTCCGCTGCGGGGCGCCCGGCGGGGGCCCCGCGCGGTGACGGGTACGGCGGTGCTGCGGGCCGGGGCGGCGGGCGGCCCGGTGGTCCGCCGGCGGACGGTGTGGCGCGGTTCCTCGGTCGACGGGGCGACTCGCCCCCTGCCCAACGCTCTGCCGCGGGCCCGGCCGGCTGCTCCCCGCAGCCCGTGGTCCGTCCGCCCCGCCCCTGGCCGGCCGCCCTGTCGGCCGCTTCCGCCCACCTGCGATGCTTGCCGTCCGCGTGGTGCGGCGCAACCGCTTTGGCGATACTGCCGCGACGGGTTGCGGCGCCGTCGCCCGGCCCGCCGGGTGACCGGCTGTCCGGACCGATGGGTGACCGGCCGTCAGACGCTGCGCAACCGCAGCGACCGCTCGTAGAACCCGATCATCTGCCCGGTGACCTGATGAAGCGTGAAGCTGGTCAGGAACCGTGCTCTCGCCGACCTGGCCCGCACCCGCGCCGCCGCCCGGTCGTCCAGCGTGTCCGCCAGCGCCGCCGCCAGTGCCGCCGGCTGCTCGGGCGGCACCAGGCGGGCGTAGTCCTCCGAGCCGACCGTCTCGCGCAGCGCCGGCACGTCCGCGCAGACCAGCGGCACACCGACGCCCATCGCCTCCATCGCGGCGCTGCCCAGCCCCTCCCAGCGGGACGGCACGGCCAGCACGTCGGACGCCGCCATCAGGTCGAACACGTCCCCGCGCGGGCCGAGGAAGCGCACGCTGCCCGCACCCTGCGCGAGGGCCCGCAGCCGGCCGCTCTCGGCTCCGTCGCTGCCGGCCAGCAGCAGCACCGCCCCCGGCGCGGCCCGGAGCACCTGCGGCCAGGCCTCCAGCAGGACGTCCAGGCCCTTCTGGTACTGCTGGCGGGCGGCGGCGAGCACCACCGGCACGTCGTCCGCCAGGCCGAGCGCGGCCCGGACGGCGGCCCGCCGCTCGGGCGTGACGGTGCCGAGCAGCTCCGGGTCGCGGCCGCGCGGCACCACGTCGATCCGGTCGGCCCGGATCCGCAGCCGGCCGGCCATCGCGTCGGCCACGTGCCGGGTCAGCGCGTGGAAGCGCCGGGTGCCCTGCGCGGTCGCCGCGTCCACCGCCTGGGCGGCCCGGACCTTCCACGGGCTGAGCCCGCGCGCGTGCAGGTGCTCCGGCCCGTAGGCGGAGTTGACGAGGCTGGAGACCACCGGGGCGCCGGCCGCCAGGGCGGCGGCCCGGCCGAGTATGTCGGCCTCGTACAGGGTGGTGTGCACGAGGTCCGGACGGCGCCGGCGGACCAGGGCGCGCAGCGCGGCGGCCCGCCGGGCGCGGGTGGCGTGCTGGACGCCGTGGACGCCGGCGCCGGCCGCCGTCAGCTCGGCCTGGAACCCGCCCGGCGAGTCCTTGAGGTACGCGACGTCGAGCTGGATCCCGGCGCGGACCAACTGCGGGGCCATCGCGACCAGGCCCTGCTCGGCGCCGCCGACCCGGTTGAGGCTGTCGATCACATAGAGCACGTGCACTGGCCGACCCCCGGGATCCGGGGCGCGGCCGGTCTCCCGTGCCGGCCGGCGCCCTGAGTGTGGATCAGCATCGCAGCCGGGGCGGGCCGCCCGCCAGGGATTGCGGCGGGCGGTGGGGGTGCCGGGACGGGGCAGGCGGAGGCGCACAGGGGCGCACGGTGGGGCGCGCGGATCGTTCGCGAGCGCTCGGCGGAGCCCCGTCGGAGCCTGGTCGGAGGGATCCGCGAAGGACCGGACGATCTTCTGCGAACCGGCTGTACCGCCCCGGCGCCCTGTGCCATCGTCGGTGCCATGCCCGCCGCAGCGTCCACCCTGCCCGCCGGGGCCCGCCCGAGGGTCCTGCACGTCATCACCGATCCGCGCCGGCGCGGCGCGCAGAACCTCGCCCGCGACCTCGACCGGGAACTGCGCCGCCGAGGCCAGGCCTCCGCCCTGCGGGCCCTCGCCCCGCACCCGGAGGCGAGCGCGGCCCCCGGCGCCGCCCGCACCACCGTCCTCGGCCCCGGCCGGCTCCACCCCCGCACCCTGCGCGCGCTGCGCGCCGCCGCGCGGACCGCCGACGTGGTCGTCGCCCACGGCTCCAGCACCCTGCCGGCCTGCGCCCTCGCCCTGGCCGGCACCCGCACGCCCTTCGTCTACGTCAGCATCGGCGACCCCCGGCACTGGACCGCGAGCCCCGCCCGCCGCCTGCGCACCGGCGCCCTGCTGCACCGCGCCGCCGCCGTCACCGCGCTGTCCGACGAGGCCCGCAGCGTGCTGATCGAGCGCTTCCGGCTGCCCGGCGCCCTCGTCCGCACCATCCCCAACGGCCGCTCGGCCGACCGCTACCCGCCCGCCCGGGACGCCGCCGACCGGCGGGCCGCCCGGGCCGCCCTGCACCTGCCCGCCGACGGCCTGCTGGTCGCCTGGGTCGGTGCGATCAGCCCCGAGAAGCGGCTCGACCTCGCCCTGGACGTGATCGGCCGGCTCCCCGACGTCCGGCTGGCGGTGGCGGGGGACGGCCCGCTGCGGGCCGCGCTGCAGCGGCGCGACGACGCCGCCCGCGCGCACTTCCTCGGCGACCTCGCCGACCCGGCCCCGCTCTACCGGGCCGCCGACGCCCTGCTGCTGACCAGCGACAGCGAGGGGGTGCCCGGCGTGCTGATCGAGGCCGGCCTGGCCGGGCTGCCGGCCGTCGCCACCGACGTCGGCTGGGTGCGCTCCGCCGTCCTGGACGGCGTGACCGGCGCGCTCGCCCCGCCCGGCGACCCGGCCGCGCTCACCGAGGCGCTGGCCAGGGTGCTGGCCGGCGACCGGCGGGCGCTCGGTGCCGCCGCCCGGGCGCACACCCTCGCCAGGTTCGACCTGGCCGTGGTGGCGGACGCCTGGCAGGCACTCCTGACGGAGGTCGGCAGGCCCGGCGACTGATCCCTGACCCGGCATCGGACGCGGGATCGGGTGCGGGACCGGACGCGGCAGCGGGTGCGGGACCGGATGCGGCCGGGCGGTAGGCAGCGGCCCGGGAGCGGCGCATACTTTCGTCGCGGCCCGCACCCGCGCGACAGGGCCATCGAGGACCCGGCCCGGGGGCGTCGCCGACGGGGAAGGTCGACTGACATGGCGGTACTCGTCGTCATCGCGGCCCTCGGTGTGCTGTGGTTCGCCACCGGGGTCCGGGTAGTCCAGCAGTACGAGCGCGGCGTGGTGTTCCGGCTCGGCCGGGTCCGCGGGAGGGTCCGCCAGCCCGGGCCGGCCCTGCTGATCCCGATCGTCGACCGGATGCGCAAGGTCAACGTGCAGGTCGTCACCATGCCCGTCCCCGCCCAGGACGGCATCACCCGCGACAACGTCTCGGTCCGGGTCGACGCCGTCGTCTACTTCCGGGTCGTCGACCCCGTGCTCGCCACGGTGGACGTGCAGAACTACGCCTTCGCGATGTCGCAGGTCGCCCAGACCTCACTGCGGTCGATCATCGGCAAGAGCGAGCTGGACGACCTGCTCTCCGGCCGGGAGAACCTGCACCGGGGCCTGGAGCTGATGCTGGAGAGCCCGACGGTCGGCTGGGGCATCCACATCGACCGGGTGGAGATCAAGGACGTCGCCCTGCCCGACTCGATGAAGCGCTCGATGGCCCGGCAGGCGGAGGCCGACCGGGAGCGCCGGGCCCGCATCATCACCGCCGACGGCGAGTTCCAGGCCGCCGCCAAGCTGTCCCAGGCGGCCGAGATGATGGACGCCACGCCGTCCGCGATGCAGCTGCGCCTGCTCCAGACGGTCGTCGAGGTCGCCGCGGAGAAGAACTCCACGCTGGTCCTGCCGTTCCCGGTGGAGCTGCTGCGCTTCTTCGACGGCGCGACGGCGAAGGCGGCGGCGCAGCTCGTGCCGGACCTCGCACCGAACCTCGTGCCGGAGCCCGGCCCCGCGCCGGATCCCGCGCCGGAGCTGTCCGCCGCGCCCGCGCCCGTCGCCCTGCCGCCGCGCCCCTCGCACGCCCCCGTCACGGACTGACCCCTGCGCCGTTCGGGCGAACCGGGCGGTGCCGAGCACGGAGTGACTGGCCGGTAACCGGAGGCGGCGGCAAGACTGCCCGGGTGAAGTCGCTGCTGCGCTCGACCGTCCTGCTCGCCGTCGCCACCGGCCTGGCGGCCTGCCCCGTCCAGGCCGGCGCCGCCACCCACCTGCCGCCCGCCGAGCACGGCCGGTACGCGACGCTGGAACACCCCCAGCCCGTCCGCGCCGCGGAGAAGACCGAGGCGGTCGAGTTCTTCTGGTACGACTGCGTGCACTCGCACCAGCTGGAGGAGCCGCTGCAGGCCTGGGCCGGCCGGCACCGGGCCGACGTCACGCTGCGCCGGGTGCCCGCCGTCTGGCCCGGAAGCCCGGGCGAGCAGCGGCAGTTGGGCCATGCCCGGCTCTACTACACGCTGGAGCGGCTGCAGTTGGCCGACCGGCTCCAGCTCGCCGTCTACCGCGCGGTCCGCGAGGCGAAGGCGGACGTCACCACCGAGGACACCGCGACGGCCTGGGCGGTCCGCCAGGGCGTCGACGCGCAGGCCTTCCGGACGGCCTACCGTTCGGCCGAGGTCGGGCGGCAGGCCGAGGGGGCCGCCGAGCTGTTCCGGCGGTACGAGATCACCGAGTTGCCCAGCGTGGTCGTGCAGGGCCGCTACCGGACGTCGCCCACCCCGGCCGGCGGGGTCAAGGAGATGCCCGCCGTGCTCGACCGGCTCGTCCAGCAGGGCTGACCGCCCCGCCACCCCGCGCCTTTCCCACCTTCACCGAACCGACCCGCACCGGCCACCCACTGTGCCAGAGTGGAACGCGGGCCGAACTGCCGGCGCAGCCGGTCCGGTTCTCGGTACGCGCGGGTCAGCACCGGAGAGGGCAGGGGTCCGTGGGGGGACAACGCGCACAGCTCGCCGACCAGCCGGAGACCCGGCCGGCCGCAGGCCCCGAGGGGCCGCCGCCCGAACTCGTCTTCAGGCGCCGGCTGCGGCCCGCGCAGGTGGCCCGGGAGCTCTGGGGCGCACGGGAGTTGGTGCGCGCCCTGGCGGAGCGCGACCTGCGCGCCCGCTACAAGCAGGCGGTCCTGGGCTTCGCCTGGGCCGTGATGACGCCGCTCGCGCTGTGCGCCATCTTCACGCTGGTGTTCCACCGCGCCGTGAAGATCGACACCGGCGGTGTGCCGTACACGCTGTTCGCCTACGTCGGCCTGATCGTCTGGCAGTTCTTCAGCAACACGATGAACCAGGGCGCGCTGAGCCTGTCCAACAACCTGAGCCTGCTGAACAAGGTGTACTGCCCGCGCGAGGTCTTCCCGCTGGCCACCATGCTGGTGGCGACGGTCGACATGCTGATCGGCACGGCCGTCCTCGGCCTGCTCTTCCTGGTCTTCTGGACGGCGCCGGCCCTCACCTTCCTCTGGGTGCTGCCGCTGCTGGGCATCCAGTTCGCCTTCACCTACGGTGTGGCGCTCGTCCTGTCGGTCGCGGTGGTCTACCTGCGGGACGTCCGGCACCTGTTGCCGATCATCACCCAGATGGGAGTGTTCGCCACCCCCGTCGCCTACCCGCTGGCGCAGATCCCGCAGCGGCTCCAGGAGGTGTACGTCGCCGTCAACCCGCTCGGCGCGGTCATCGAGGGGTACCGCCGGGCACTGCTGTACGGCGACGCGCCGGACCCGGCGCTCACCGCGATCGCCGCCGTCTCCTCGGTGGTCTTCCTGGTCGGCGGCTACCTGTTCTTCAAGAAGCTGGAAACGGGGATCGCCGATGTCGCCTGAGCCGGGCCCGGCCGGGAGCCTGCCCCTCGGAACGATCCGCACCGAGCAGGTCTGGAAGCGCTTCAAGGCCGACCAGCAGCGGATGCTGCTGCGCGACCGGGTCGAGTCGGCGGCCCGCCGGCTGCGCGGCGGCCGCGGCGAGGAGTGGCGCTGGGCACTGCGCGACATCAGCATGCACATCGAGCCCGGCGAGGCCGTCGGCCTGATCGGCTCCAACGGCTCCGGCAAGTCGACCCTGCTCAAGATGCTGACCCGGGTGATGTACCCGTACGGCGGCGTGATCGACGTGCGCGGCCGGATCGGTGCGCTGATCGAGATCCGTGCGGGCATCCACCCGGATCTGACGGGCCGGGAGAACATCTACCTCTTCGGCGCGTTGCTGGGGCTGCGGCGCCGCGAGGTGGCCGCGCGGTTCGACGACATCGTCGAGTTCGCCCGGCTGGGCGGTGCGATCGACCGGCAGGTGAAGTTCTACTCCTCCGGTATGCAGATGCGCCTCGGCTTCGCCGTCGCCGCCTACCTGGAGCCGCACGTCCTGCTGGTGGACGAGGTGCTGGCGGTGGGCGACGCGGTCTTCCAGCAGCGCTGCCTGGACCGGATGCGCGAGGTGGCCGAGCAGGGCACCACCATCGTCTTCGTCTCGCACGACCTGCCCGCCGTCGAGTCGATCTGCCGCCGCGGGATCTGGCTGGAACAGGGCGCGATCCGGGTCGACGCCGGGATCAAGGAGGCGATGGCCGGGTACCGGGACAGCATCGAGGCCCAGTCCGAGGCGGGCGCCCGCACCGGCGAGCCGCTGCGCCTGCTGAAGCACGAGATCCGCGGCGAGGACCGCGAGAACCTCACCACCGACGAGCCGGTGAGCGTCGAACTCACCCTCGCCGGCGGCTACCGGGGCGACGCGACGCTGCACCTCGGCGTCAGCGAGGGCACGTCCAGCCCGATCTTCCAGCTCAGCCACGAGATCCGCCTGACCGGCGAGGACCACCAGGTCGCCTGCGTGATCCCCAGGCTGCCGCTCCCGCGCGGGCGTTACACCCTGTGGGCCGGTGTCTACGGCATCGGCCGCACCGACGGCGGCACCCTGATGAGCTGGCACTCCGTCGGCCAGTTCGACGTGTTCGGCCCGATGCTGGACACCCCGCCGCGGGCCGTGGTGCTGGCCGCTCCGGTGTTCGTCCAGCACCGCTGGGAGGAGTGACGGTGAGACCCGTTCGGATACTGGTCCATCTCAACAACCTCGCCCTTGGCGGCGCGCAGCTCAACGCGGTCGACATCGCGCGGACGCTGCGCGAGCGGGGGCACGACCCCGTGCTGTTCGCGCAGGGTGTCGCCGGGCCCGCGCCGCTGGTCGGCCTCGCCGCCGGGCACGGTCTGGAACTGGTCGTGGCCGGCGGTCCGGACACCCCGCGCCGGGAGGTCCGCCGACGGCTCGGCCGGCTGGCCGCCGAGCACGGCAGCCAGCTGCTGCACGCCTGGGAGGTCCGGGCCGCCCGCAACTCCTACTTCGGGCCGGGCCGGCTCGGCCGGCTGCCGGTGGTGACCACGTTCTACGGCATCCGGATGCTGCGCGGCCTGCCCCGCCACCAGCCGCTGGTGCTGGGCCTGGGAGCGCTGATGGGTGACGGCCGGGCCTTCGGCCACCGTGACCTCCGGCTGATCGAGCCCCCGGTGAACACCGTGACCGACGCGCCCGGCCAGGCCGACGGAGCCGCCTTCCGCCGCGAACACGGCATCGGGGACGAGGAGTTGCTGCTCGCCATCGTCACCCGGCTGGTGCCCGACCTGGAGAAGGACGCCGGCGCCGCGCTCACCATCGAGGCCGTCCGCCGGCTCGACGACCCGCGGATCCGGCTGGCCGTGGTCGGCGCCGGGCCGAGCCTGGAGCCGCTGCGCGCCCGCGCCGCCGAGGCCAACGCCGCACTCGGCCGCCAGGCCGTGCTGGTACCGGGCCAGTTGGCGGACCCGAGGCCCGCCTACCAGGCCGCCGACGTGGTGCTCGGCATGGGCGGCTCGGCGCTGCGCGGCCTGGCCTTCGCCAAACCGGTGATCGTGCACGGCGCGGCCGGCTACAGCGCCGTCCACGAGCCGGGCCCGCTGGTCGAGCCGCACGCCTCCCGCTGCATGTACGGGTACGGCACCCCGGGGCCCGCCTCACCGGAGGCCCTGGCCGGCCAGATCCGCGCGCTGCTCGACGACCCGGCGCGGCGGGCCGAACTGGCCGAATGGGGCCGCGACTGGGTGGTCGGCCGGTTCTCCCTCGACCACGTCACCACCGCCTTCGAGGACGTGTACCGGGCGGCGCTGGCCCGCCCCGCGGGCCCGGCCCGCTGGCTGCGCGACCTGGAGCAGATGACCCGGTACGAGTTCACCAAGCCCGCCGCCCTGCGCCTGCTGCGGCGCTGACAGCGCAGGCCGCACCCGCAGGCCGTACCCGCCGTACCCGTCTGCCGTACCTGCCGGCCGGGACCGGCTCGCGGTGCGCACCCGGACCGATGCTGCCAGTATCGGTGGGTCAGCGAATCCGCTCCGCCCGGGGGAGAGCACGTGAGCGAACCGGTGGTCCCGCAGATCGAGCACCGCTTCGTCCAGGTCGGCGCCCTGCGCGTCTTCTACCGGGAGACCGGCCCGGCCGACGCGCCGGCCCTGTTGCTGCTGCACGGATTCCCGTCCGCCTCGCACCAGTTCCGCCGGCTGTTCGACGCCCTCGGCACCCGGTTCCGGCTGATCGCGCCGGACTACCCGGGCTTCGGGCACAGCGACAGCCCGCCGCCCGCCGAGTTCCGCTACCGCTTCGACACCCTCACGGACGTCGTCGAGGGTTTCTGCCGGGCGCTCGGGCTGCACCGGTTCGCGATGTACGTCTTCGACTTCGGCGCCCCGGTCGGCCTGCGGCTGGCCACCCGCCACCCGGAGTGGATCACCGGCCTGGTGGTGCAGAACGGCAACGCCTACCTGGAGGGGCTGTCCGGCCTCGCCCGCGAGTTCATCGCCAACCGGCCCGGTGTCGAGGGCGCGGAGGAGCGGGTCCGCGGCCTGCTCACGGCGGAGGTGACGCGAAGCCAGTACGAGGGCGGCACCACTGACCCGGCAGCGGTGGCGCCCGACGGCTGGACCCTCGACCAGCACTTCCTCGACCTGCCCGGACGCAAGGACATCCAGGTCGAGCTGGCCCTGGACTACCACACCAACCTCGGCCACTACCCGGCCTGGCAGCGCTGGCTGCGCACCGCCCGCCCGCCGACCCTGATCGTCTGGGGCCGCGGCGACCCGTTCTTCACCGAGCCCGGCGCCCACGCCTTCCTGCGGGACGTCCCGGAGGCCGAGCTGCACCTCTTCGACACCGGCCACTTCGCGCTGGAGGAGAAGCTCCCGGAGATCGCCCCGCTGATCGCGGACTTCCTCGACCGCACCCAGCACCGGCCGTAGAGCGCGGGCCGCCCGGCTCAGCCGCCCTCGGCCGTGCGGCGCAGCAGCAGTGTGACGAAGCCGAGCGTCCCCCGGTAGCCGTGCAGCCACTCGGCGCGGTGGGTGTCCGCCGCCGCGCGGGCGGCGGCGCTGTCGGGGTGCCCGGGGTGGTCGAGCGCCCACTCGGCGAGCGAGCCCGTCCAGGAGAACTCGTAGTCGTCCCACTCCTGCGGGCTGCTGACGTGGCCGTACACCGGCGTCCAGCCCTCGGCCGTCACCCGGTCGACGGTGGTGGCCAGGTCCGCGTACTCCGCGCGGTCCGCGCCCAGGCCGTCCAGTGCGGCCCGGTCGGGCTCGCGCTCCCAGAAGCCGTCGCCGACCAGCACCCGGCCACCGGGGGCGAGGCTGCCGCGGGCCGCCGCCAGGGTGGGCAGCAGCCCGCCGAAGGCGTGGGTCGCGCCGATGTTCAGCACCAGGTCGAAGGGCTCCTTGGTGCTGAACCCGGCCGCGTCCAGGTGGTGCAGGCCGATCCGCCGCTCCAGGCCCATCGCCTGGGCCGTCCGCCGGGCCTTCGCCAGGGCGTCGGCGTCCAGGTCGACGCCGACGGCCTGCCACTGCGGCCGGGCCGCCAGTGTCCGCAGCAGCCAGCCGGCCTCTCCGCAGCCCAGGTCGAGCACCCGCCCGGCCTCACCGGGCGTCGCCCGGCCGATCAGGCGGGCCACCGCCTCGTCGGCGATCGGCGCGGCGATCGGGTGGTGGGTGTGGGCGATGCGGGAGATCGTCTGACGATTCATCCGGACAGTGTCACCCGGACGGGGTCAGTACGTCCGGCCTTTCCAGGCCGCGCCGCGGCCGCGCCAGTGCTGGACGGCGGAGTCGACCGTCATCAGCAGGTACAGCAGGGCGGTGAACGGCAGCAGCGGTGCGGCGAGGGCCGGCTGCCGGTAGTAGCGGAGCATCGGCAGGTACGTCCCGGCCATCAGCAGCCAGGCCGCCGCACCCGTCAGTGCCGGGGCGGGCCGCCCCGCCGCCAGGCCGGCCACGGTGGCGGCCGGCGGCACCAGGTAGACCAGCGTGAGGCCCAGGACGGTGCCGGCCAGCAGCAGCGGCGAGTGCCTGAGCTGCGCGTACGCGCTGCGCGAGACCATCCGCCACAGTTCGGCGAGCCGGGGGTACGGCCGGACGCTGTCCACCTGGGTGGCCAGGCCGAGCCAGATCCGTCCGCCGGAGGACTTCACGGCCCGGGCCAGCGACACGTCGTCGATCACCGCGCCACGGATCGCGGCCACCCCGCCGGCCCGCTCCAGCGCGGCGCGCCGCACCAGGGAGCAGCCGCCGGCCGCCGCCGCCGTCCGGCTGCCCGGCCGGTTGCTGCGCCGGAACGGGTAGAGCTGGGCGAAGAAGTAGACGAACGCGGGGACGATCAGCCGCTCCCAGCCGGTGGTGACCCGCAGCCGGGCCATCTGCGAGACCAGGTCCAGCCCGGCGCTCTCGGCGGCGGCGACCAGCTCGGCGAGCGAGTCCGGGCCGTGGGCGATGTCGGCGTCGGTGAGCAGCAGGTACTCGGCGGCTCCGTCGTCCGGCTCCGCCGAGGCCAGCTGGACGCCGTGCCGCAGCGCCCAGAGCTTGCCCGTCCAGCCGGCCGGCAGCGGGGGAGGGGTGGTGACGGTGAGCGGCAGGCCGTCGGGGCCGGCCAGCGAGGCGGCGAGCGCGCCGGTGCCGTCGCCGCTGTGGTCGTCGACCAGGATCACCCGCGCCCGGCCGGGGTACTTCTGCGCGAGCAGGCTCGGCAGGCTGACGGGGAGCACCTCGGCCTCGTCCCGGGCCGGGACCACGATCGCCACGTCGGGCCAGCGGGCGGGCGGGCGGCGCTCCGGCAGGGTGACGTCGGTGCGCCAGAAGAACCCGTGGCAGCAGGTCAGCCAGAGCCAGACCAGCAGGGAGAGCGCGGAGACCCACAGCAGGACTGTCACCCGGGCAGTCTGCCGCACCAGGGCCGCCGGGGGTGGATCGACTAGAGTCGTGCCCCGTGAAGATCGCACTGTTGGACTCCGGAATCGGCCTCCTGGCGGCCGCCGCCGCGCTGCGGAACCTGCGGCCCGACGTGGACCTCGTGCTCTCCTCGGACCCGGACGGCATGCCCTGGGGCCCGCGCACGCCCGCAGACGTGACGGCGCACGCCCTCGCCTGTGCGCGGGCGGCCGCGGCGCACGAGCCGGACGCACTCGTGGTCGGTTGCAACACCGCCTCCGTCCACGCGCTGGACGCGCTGCGCGCGGAGCTGGAGCCGCTGATCCCGGTGATCGGCACCGTCCCCGCGATCAAGCCCGCCGCCGCCGCCGGCCGCCCGGTCGCCATCTGGGCCACTCCGGCCACCACCGGCAGCAGCTACCAGCGCGCCCTGATCCGCGACTTCGCCGGCCCGGCCGCCGTCACCGAGGTCGCCTGCCCGGGGCTGGCGGACGCGGTGGAGCGCGGCGACGACGCCGCGATCGGCGCCGCCGTCGCCGATGCTGCCGCCCGCACCCCGGCGGGGACGGCGGTGGTCGTCCTCGGCTGCACCCACTACGAACTCGTCGCCGACCTGATCCGGGCCGCCGTCGCACCGACCGCCGCCGCCGGCCTCGCCGTGTACGGCTCGGCCGACGCGGTCGCCGCCCAGACCCTGCGCCGGGTCGCCGACGCGGGCCGGGGCGCCGCGCCCGGCAGCGCCCGGCTGACCGTGCTGCACAACGGCCGGCCCGGCGCGCTCTCCGCCGCCGTCGCCCGCTACCCGCAGGCCCGGCTGGTCACGGCCGGCCTCGCGGCACCCGCCCCGACCGCGTAGGCCCGGAACGACGCTCCCCTCAGGCCACGGAGCGGCCGCGCCAGCGGCGGTAGGCCGGCTCCAGCCCGGACAGGATGGTGTCGAAGCGGCGGGCACTGGTCGCGGAGTCCACCTGGAGCCGGCTGATCTGCAGGGGGTGACCCGGCAGTCGCGGCCCGAGCCGGTGGTCGGACAGGAAGCCCAGCCGGTAGCCCAGCTCGTCGAGGACCGCCTCCGCCCGCGGGTCGTGACCGCCGTCCGGGTAGGCGAACGCGGTCGGCGGCTCGCCGAGCCAGCGGGTCAGCGCGTGGTGGGCGCCGGTGATCTCGGCCCGCACCGTCGCCGCGTCGCAGCGCCCGAGGCAGGGGTGCCCCTGGGTGTGGTTGCCGATCGACACCCGCCCGTCCCGCAGCGCCAGCAGGTCCTCCGGCGCGAGCTGGTCCTGCCGGGGCGGCCGGCGGTACGCGCTGACCCGCAGCTCCTGGAGGCTGCGCCGGCGGTCCGGGTCGGGCAGCGACTTGAGCTTCGGCAGCAACTGGGACGGCTGGTCGGTGCAGAGCGAGCGGGCCCGGCCGCCGTGCCGGGCCAGGAACGCCGCCTCGTGCCACCAGAACGGCCGGTCCGTCCCGATCAGCTCGGAGATCACGAACGCGGCGGCGGGGATGCCCCGGCGGGTCAGCTCGGGCAGCGCGTGCGTCAGCACGCTGCGGTCGGCGTCGTCGAAGGTGATCAGCACGCTGCGCGGCGGCAGCGGCCGGCGCTCGGCCACCGCACGCTGCACGGCCTCCAGCGACACCGGGACGGCGAGCCGGCGCAGCCGGTCCAGCTGCGCCCCGAACGAGCGCGGGTCCGTCACCCCGTGGTAGGCGAGGACGGCGAGGCGCTGCGCCGCGCGGGCCCGGAACAGCGGCTGGACGGGCGCGAAGCGCAGCCAGTCCCCGCCGTCGGCGGCGGGGGGTGCCCCGGCCCCCGGGCCCCCGGTGCGCGCGGGCAGCGCGCGGACGGACGGACGGACGGCGGGCCCGGCCCGGCCCGCCCCGGTGCGGGCCGGTGGCAGGTCTCTGACGGTCGTGGACTCGGTATGCGGCACGGTTCCCCCTCGATCGCCGATGCGGCGTGGCGGTACCGTCGGAGGACGGAGCCCGGCCTCCGACACCTGGGCGCGGCGGCTCCGCCCCCTGGTTCTCCGGTCCTCGGCGGGGACTCCCAACCCGTACCGCGGACGGCTCCTGGATCGCTCGATGTAGGGGAGACCGATACACCCCGTGGATGGTTGTACGGCCACGATCGCCGATTTTCGGCGGCGGCGCGAGGCCCCGCGCAAGGCCGCCCGCGAGGCTCCGCACGGGGCTCCGCGCAGGGCCGGGCGCGCGCAGGGCTGCCCCCGGCGCGGGGCGGAGGTACCTTGGGTCTCATGGCAGACGCGGAACACGATCACTCCCTGGCCGGGACGGCCTCCCGGGCGGCCCGGCTGTGGAGCGGCGGCGCCCTGCACCGCCACCAGGTCCCGCTGACGATGGTCGGCCTGGCCTGTCTGGCCGTGGGCATCCTGGTGGCCGTGCTGGTGCCGGACGACGGCCCGGCCTGGACGATGGCCGTGGCGGGCTGCCTGGCGGCCGGCGTGCTGCTGCTCGGCCGGATCCTGTTCACCGTGCTGCGCCACGGACGCGGTGTGACGCTCTGACCACCGCCTGAACGCGGCCCGCCCGCCCCGGCGGCAGCCGGTTTCGGCCGACCTTCGCCCTTCTTTCACATTTCCTGGGCAGCAGCCCCACGGTTCCCCCTACTGTGATTGCGTCCGGAGCGCCCAAGTCCGCCCGGAGCAAGGCCACTTGCCGGCGCCGGGGAGGGCGTCGCAGAGGGGGAGCGCGATGCCCACGCCCACTGTGCCGACGCCCGCCGTACCCGTGACCGCCCTGCCCGCCGCCGCTCCGCCCACCGCTGCCCCGCCCGGCAGCCCGGCCGGGCCCCGCCGCAGGCTCAAACGCGAACTCGCCCGCGCGGCCGGCCACCGCCCCGGCGCCGGCGCCACCCTCCTCATCTACCACCGCGTCGGCGGGGGCAGCACCGACGAGCTGGACGTCTCCACCGCCGACTTCACCGCCCAGGCGGACCTCCTCGCCGAGCTGCCGCCCGGCCGGGTCACCACCCTGGACGAGGCCGTCGACCGGATCGAGGCCGGCCTGCGCACCCCCGCCACCGTGCTCACCTTCGACGACGGCTTCGCCGACGTGCACCGCAACGCCTGGCCGCTGCTCCGGGAGCGGGGCCTGCCCTTCACCGTCTACCTGGCCAGCGGCCACGTCGGCGGTGAGATGCGCTGGGAGGGCTCCACCGCGAGGAGCGCCGGGGCCCCCGCGCTCAGCTGGGAGCAGCTCCGGGAGATGACCGAGTCCGGGCTGTGCACCGTCGCCAACCACACCCGCAGCCACGCCCGCCCCGAACTGCTGAGCACCGCCGAGCTGGACGCCTGCAACGACGACGTGGAACAGCACCTGGGCCTGCGGCCCCGGCACTACGCCTACACCTGGGGCGTGCCCGTCCCGCACATGGAACCCGCCCTGCGCGCCCGCTTCCGCAGCGCCGCCACCGGCCGGGCCGGCCGCAACGAGCCGGGCGCCGACCTGGTCCGGCTGCGCCGGATCCCCGTCCGGCGCACCGACCCGATCGACTTCTACCGCGCCAAGCTGTACGGCCGGCTGATCCCCGAACGCGCCTACGCCCGCATCGTGGCCACCGCCAAGGCGGTGGGCGTCCGTGCCTGAGAGCGGCGCCCGGCCCGGCCCCCGGCTGCCCGGCCCCCGGCTGCGCGGCCCCGGCGGCCGTCCGCTGCGGGTCGCCCACCTCACCACCGTCGACATGAGCCTCCACCTGCTGCTCGCCACCGAACTCCGGGTCGACCTGGAGGCCGGCTTCGAGACGTACGGCATCAGCGCACCCGGCCCGTACGTCGGGCGGCTGGAGGCGATCGGCGTCCGGCACGAGGCGCTGCCCGCCCTCACCCGCGCCTGGCACCCCCGGGCCGACGCCGCCGCCGCCCGCGAACTGCTCGCCGTGCTGCGCCGGCTGCGGCCCGACGTCCTGCACACCCACAACCCCAAGACCGGCGTGCTCGGCCGGATCATCGGCCGCGCCGCCCGGGTGCCGGTGGTCGTCAACACCTGCCACGGGCTCTGGGCGCAGGCCCACGACCCGCTCACCAGGCGCGCGCTGGTGCTCGGCGCCGAGGCCGTCGCCGGGCGGTTCTCGCACGCCGAGCTGTACCAGAACGCCGACGACCGGCGGGCGCTGGCCCGCGCCGTGCCGGCCCGGCGCTCCCGGGTGGTCGGCAACGGCATCGACCTGAGCCGGTTCGCGGCCGACCCCGGCGACCGGGCCCGCACCAGGGCCAGGGTCCGCGCCGCCCTCGGCGTCGGCGACGGCGAACTGCTCGTCGCCGGCGTCGGCCGGCAGGTCGCCGAGAAGGGCATCCGGGAGTACGCCGAGGCCGCCCGCGCGCTGGCCGGAAAGGCCCGGTTCGCCTGGGTCGGGCCGGCCGACCCCGACAAGCCGGACGCGCTGTCCGGCGCGGCCGGCATCGAGTTCCTCGGCAGCCGCGACGACATGCCCGACCTGTACACGGCCCTGGACGTCTTCGTCCTGCCCTCCCACCGCGAGGGCTTCTCCCGCTCCGCCATGGAGGCCGCGGCCGGCGGCCTGCCGATGGTGCTCAGCGACATCCGCGGCTGCCGGGAGATCGGCACCCACGGCGAACACCTGCTGCTCACCCCGCCCGGCGACGCCCGGGCCCTCACCGCCGCCCTCGACCGGCTCCTCACCGATCCCGGCCTGCGGGCCGGGCTCGGGGCGGCGGCACGCCGCCGGGCCGGCCGGCACTTCGACCAGCGCGCCGTCGCCCGGGTCTCGCTGGAGACCTACGCGGCCGTCGCCCGTGCCAAGGGCCTGCCCTGGAAGGCCGGCTGAGCCACCACACCCGAACCGCGACAGGGGGACACATGAAACGAGGAGGCGACCTCGCGGTCACCTTAATAGCCGGGATCACCGCGATTCCGCTGGGTCTGCTGATCGCCCTGCTGATCCGCTGCACCATGGGCGGGCCGGTGCTCTTCCGCCAGACCAGGACCGGACACCGTGGACGCGAGTTCGAGATCCTGAAGTTCCGCACCATGCGCGACCCCCGCCACCCCGACGAGCCGGACGCACCCCGGATCACCCGCCTCGGCGCCCTGCTGCGCCGCACCAGCCTGGACGAACTCCCGCAGCTCTGGAACGTGGTGCGCGGCGAGATGGGCGTCATCGGCCCGCGCCCCACCCTGCCCGAGCAGGTCGTCCACTACTCGGCCCGCCAGCGCGGCCGGCTCGCCGTCCGGCCCGGCCTCACCGGCTGGGCCCAGGTCAGGGGCCGCAACTCGATCACCTGGCCGCAGCGCATCGAGCTGGACCTCTGGTACGTCGAGCACCGCTCACTGCTGCTCGACCTGCGGATCCTCCTGCTGACCGTGAAGGTGCTGCTGCGCCCGAGCGGCATCACCGCGGCGGGCGGGGTCAACCCCGGCTTCCCCGCACCACAGGCCGTCCAGGCCGCTCCGGCCGCTCCGCCGCACCCGGCGATCGTGCTGCCCCGGCAGGCCTCCGGCCCGCGCACGCCGCAGCCCGTCCGGGCCGTGGCGGAGGAGGCCGGCTGAACGCCTGCCGGGCGCCGGCGCGGGGCGGAGAATGACGGCATGTCACTCACACCCCCTCCGGCGCTCTGGCTGGCCGGCGCGGGCGGTGTCGGCCGCGAGGCCCTCGACACCGCTCTCGCCGCGGGCGTCCCCGTCGCCGGCTTCCTCGACGACCGCGCGCAGGGCGCCACCGTGCGCGGCCTGCCCGTGCGGGCGCCCGCCGGCATCCCGCCGGGTGCCCGGTACCTGGTGGCCATCGCGGACCCGGCCGTCCGGCAGCGCCTGGCCGCGCTGCTGGACGGGCTCGGGGCGGTGCCCGCCACCCTCGTCCACCCGCGGGCGATCATCGCGCCGGAGACCGGACTCGGCCCCGGCTGCCTGGTGATGGGCGGGGCGTACGTCTCCAGCGGTGTCCGGCTGGGCCCGCACAGCCAGGTGCACTACAACGCCACGGTCGGGCACGACAGCGTGTTCGGGGAGCGGGTCACCGTCTACCCGGGCGGCAACGTCTCGGGGGCGGTCCGGCTGGCGGCCGGTGCCACGGTCGGCAGCAACGCCGTGGTGCTGCAGGGCCTGCTGGTCGGCGTCGGCGCGTTCGTCGGCGCCGGAGCCGTGGTCACCAGGGACGTGCCGGCCGGCGCGGTGGTGGCCGGCTCGCCGGCCCGGCCGCTGCCGCCGAAGGCGGGCCGGTCGGCGGCCGGTCGGGCGACGGTCTGACGGCCCGGCTGGCATAGGCTCGGGGCATGGCTATTCCTCAGTTTCTCGTGGACCTCCGCGCGGTGGTCGGCACCCGCCTGCTCTGGCTCAACGGCGTCGCGGCCGTGATCGTCGGCGACGACGGCCGGATCCTGCTCGGGCAGCGGGTGGACGACGGTCGCTGGTCGCTGATCGGCGGCATCCTCGATCCGGGGGAGCAGCCGGCCGAGGGCCTGGTCCGGGAGGTCGAGGAGGAGGCCGGGATCGTCGTCCACCCCGAGGTCCTGGCCTCGGTGACCGTCTCGCCGGTGGTGTCCTACCCGAACGGCGACACCTCCCAGTACCTCGAACTCACCTTCCGCTGCCGGGTGGTGAGCGGCGAGGCGCGGGTCAACGACGACGAGTCGCTGGACATCCGCTGGTTCGAGCCGGACGCCCTGCCGGAGCTGGAGCCGCGCATCCTGCACCGTCTCACCCAGGCCCTGGAGTGCAAGGGCGAGACGGCGTTCGTCCTGGACGGCCAGCCGGCCGAGCTCGCGGTCGGGGCGGGCTGAGGTCCGGGCCGACGGTCCGGCCGGCCGGCTGGCCGTCAGAGCGTCCGGAACCACTCGGCGGTGCGTTCCAGGCCCTCGCGCAGCGGCACCGGGGTGACGGCGGGGAAGAGTCCGCGCAGCCGGGAGTTGTCGGCCTGGGAGTCCCGGACGTCGCCGGCCCGGGGCTCGGTGTGGGCGACCTCCAGCGGGCGGCCGAGGACGGCCGACAGCTCGCCCACCAGCTCCAGCAGCGAGGTGCGGGTGCCGAAGGCCAGGTTGACCGGGTCGGCGTGCACCACCCGCCCCAGCACGGCCTCGGTGATCACCTGGGCGACCGTCCCGACGTAGGTGAAGTCCCGGCTCTGCCCGCCGTCCCCGTGCACCGTCAGCGGCCGGCCCGCCAGCGCCGCGTCCAGGAACGCCGGGACGACCGCCGCGTACGCGTGCCCGGCCGGCTGCAACGGGCCGAACACGTTGAAGAAGCGCAGCGGCAGCACCCCCAGCCCGTAGCAGTGGTGGTAGGCGCCGAGGTAGGCCTCGGTGGCCAGCTTGCTGACGGCGTACGGGCTCATCGGCGCCGTCCGCATCGTCTCGCGCTTGGGCAGTTCGCGGTTCGCGCCGTAGACGGACGAGGAGGAGGCCGCGGCGACGTACGGCCCGCCGGCCCGGCGGGCGGCCTCCAGCACCTCCAGCGTGCCGGTGGCGTTGGCGTGGTGGCTGGCCAGCGGGTCGGCCACCGACCGCGGGACGGACGGCAGCGCGGCCAGGTGCACCACGGCGTCCGCACCCTCGAACGCCTCGTCGAGCAGGTCGCGGTCCAGGATGCTGCCCTCGTACAGGGCCGCGCCGGCGCCCGCGAGATTGGCCTTGCTGCCGGTGCTCAGGTCGTCCACGACCCGGACCTGCGCCACCTCGGGGCGGGCCACCAGCGCCCGGACGAGGTTGGCCCCGATGAAACCGGCTCCGCCGGTGACGACCACGCGCATGGCTGAGGACCCCCTCCACCGCCGGAGCCTGGCAGCGCCGGACCACTGCCGATCGTAGCCGCGCGGTCACCCTTGGTGGAGCGGTTCGCCGACATGCGCCGCGACCGCGGGCCGCTCAGTCCTTGTGCTGGCGGTACGCCTCCTCGGCGGCGTCCAGCACCGCCGACAGGTCGCCGCCCGCGGTGGCGGTCGCCACGGCCGCCACCGCCCCCTCCACGAACGGCGCGTCGGCGAACCGGACCGGAAACGGCAGCCCGTGCTCGTCCGCCTCGGCCAGCAGGCTGCGCACGGTGCCCACGGCGCCGCCCAGGTCGGCGAGCAGCACCACGCCGTGGCCCTGGTCGACCCGGCGGGTGGCGGCCGCGACCAGCACCGCGCTGATCCCCGGGCCGTCCTCGTCGAGGCCGCCGCCGGTGGTGGCGACCGGCGCGGGGCTGTCCGAACCGGCGAGTGCCAGCGCCAGCGCCCCGGCGGCGGCGGCCAACTCCTCGCTGTGCGAGACGAGTACGACGCCCACCCGCCCGTGCAGCGGCGGCCGGCCGCTCTTGGGCCTCGGCACGGTGGCGGTGGCGGGCGGGGTGCGCGGAGCCGGGGGCTGGGCCGACGGGGCGTCGGAGATGGGGATGACGTCGGCGCGGGTGCCGTCCCGGCGGCTCATCGGCTGCTCCTCGGCGATCGGGTGCGTGGGCGGGTGCGTGGGCGGGTGCGTGGGTGAGCGGGTGCGTGGGTCGTGGCTCTCACTCTGGCAGCCCGGCAGGCCCGGCGGGCTGAACCCGGGCCGTGTGTCCGGTACCGCACCCCCGGGCGGACGGCCCGGGCGATAGCACAGCCGGCCGGGTGCGCGGGCCGGGTCGGGATTGTTGGCCCCCCGGGTGGTGGTGTGCGCGCCGACTGCGGCGTCCGGGCGGGCGGCCGTGGCTACGCTGGCGGTTCGTACGTCGTAGGGAGGAGAACGACTGTGTCAGCCAACAGCGGGACGGGCGTGGGGACGGCCGGTACGGCGGAGGTCCTCGCGGACGGGCGCAAGCCCCGGCCGGATCTGACCGGAGCGGTCTGGCAGTCCAGCAGCCAGGGCGCCGGGGACGTGCAGATCGCTTTCGTGGAGGGGTACATCGCGATGCGGGACGGGCGCCAGGAGGACGGCCCGGTGCTGATCTTCACGCCGGGGGAGTGGCGGGCGTTCGTGCTCGGCGCGCGCGACGGCGAGTTCGACGTCACCTGACCCGGATCCCGCCCGGCACGGATGCCGCTCCGGCGCGGGCACCGGCGGCGGGCTGTGGACGGAAGCGGTTTGACGGCCCGTCGGAAGGTGGCCGTTTTCTGTTGACTGTTCGACAAAGGCGATTCAGAGTATGAGCAGGCAGACGCCGTGCCCACCGCCCCCACGCGGCCAGACACGGCGCCTGCTGTGCTCCCCGGCAGCGATGCCGGGCTCCTCCCGTTTGATC
This sequence comes from Kitasatospora sp. NPDC057223, assembly GCF_042669755.1. Lineage (NCBI taxonomy): Bacteria > Bacillati > Actinomycetota > Actinomycetes > Kitasatosporales > Streptomycetaceae > Kitasatospora > Kitasatospora sp. NPDC057223. Next base: position 21,913 of record NZ_JBHUWW010000093.1, read on the forward strand.
CCCAGCGCACCAGAGTGCGTCGGCCGGTCCCGGCCCCGCTAAGGGCCGGCAGTCGCAGGGAGGATGGCGCCGTACGCCGAGAGCTACTCGGTACTACGGCCCCGGTTTTGCCCGGGACCCGCACGCCCCCACGCGGCGGTCTCCCGGGCAGATCCGCGAGTGCGACGGGCCTGGGCCCCGCGAACCTGGTATCTGTGGCAGTGAATTGTTCGGCTTGTGTGTGTGCGACTGAAGTGTGCGGCGATCGGCGAAGCTGGATGCTCTGCTGGGTCGGCACGACGGTGTGCACAGTGAGGGATACGCGTATGGGGCCGCGTTGCGACAGGCCGCCCCCCGGAGGATCGAATCCAGAACGGCTGTCGTGCTGAACCGAACGTAGCCCGGACGGTTGCTCAGAGTCAACATTGGTCTCTGAGCGTGGATCTCCGCACGGTGTCCCACCCACCTCGTGAACGTGGTGTGCCGGACACGTACGATGTTGCCATGTCTTTTCTCCGCCGTCGCTCCGGCCAGCCCGCAGGCCCGGACTTCGACGTGCTCGCGATGGATCCGGGCGACTGGCCCGGCGACTTCGGCGCCGCCATGATGGCCGGCCCCGACGGCTCCTGCCAGGGCATCTTTCTGCGCTACGACCTGTTCGGCGGCCGGGGCCCCGCAATGTTCATCGGGAATTTGCCCGAGAACTCGCCGGCCCGCGACACCGGGGACGCGGTGCCCTTCGAGGTCCGCCAGCTGCTCGCGGCCCTGGAGAACAACGAGCCGGTGGAGTTCGTCTCCGCCGAGGACTTTCCCGTCCTGCTCGGCGACGACCTCCTGATCGTCAAGAAGGTCAAGGTCAGCGAGGAGCGGGTGTTCTGCTCGCAGTTCGGGCGCAGCGACGGCGTGCAGGTGACCATCGCCTCCTGGGACCGGCCGATTTCGGACGATCTCTACCAGCTGCTGAAGCCGCTGCCCGCGGACATGTTCCAGCAGGGCTGAGCGCGCCGCGCCGGCCCGGGCCGCGAGGCCTACTTGACGGTATCGATCAACGCTTCGTACAGTCACGAGCATGTCGTGCCGTCTCTCGCTGCTGACCCTCTCCGAGCCATCGGCCTGCGGGACCTCCACCAGCTGTCTCGACCTGGGGCGGAACACCGACGAGGCGTGTCCGGGCAGATAACGGGATTCGTTCCCACTCGGCGGTTCGCGACCGTCCGGCCCCGGCCGCCCGCTCGTGATTCCGGGCCCTCCTCCGAGGCGCCCCGGGCCGCCGGATCCGGTTTCCGCACGCGTGTCGAGCGTGCCGCCCGCATTCTGCCGAGCCCACGCTGCCCGCCCGGAGGCACCGCACCATGACCGTCACCGCCGACCAGTCGCCCGCCGAGTCCGTCACGCCGCCCGACGCCGAGCCCGCCGGCCCGCCGGCGCCCTCGCCGGTCGCGGAGGCGTTCGCCCGGCTGCCCCGCGTCGTCGACCTGCTGGCCGCCCGCGCCGAGGAGCACGACCGCGACGCGACCTTCCCGTACCAGGGGATCGAGGCCGTCCACGAGGCCGGCCTGCTCACCCTGACCGTCGCCCGGCGCTACGGCGGCCCCGGCGCCACGCTCGCCGAGATAGTCCGGGCGCTCGGCCAACTCGGCCGCGGTGACGCCTCGGTGGCGGTGGTCACCGCGTTCACCCTGCTCCACCACGCCGAGCAGGGCCGGACGTCCGGCTGGCCCGCGGCCGGATACCGGCGGCTGCTCACCGAATCACGCCGGGGCCCCGCCCTGGTGAACACCCTGCGGGCGGAGCCGGGCCACCACACGGGCCTGCCCGAGACGGTCGCCCGCCGGGACGACGAGGGCTGGCTGATCACCGGCCGGAAGACGTACTGCACCGGCGCCGAGGCGCTGGCCTGGATGGCGGTCACCGCCCGGACCGAGGGGCCGGCGCCGAGAGTGGGCACCTTCCTCGTCCGCGGCGACAGCGCGGGCGTCGAGGTGGACCCGACCTGGGACCAGCTCGGCCTGAGAGCCAGCGCCAGCCACGACGTGCTGCTGGACAAGGTGCGGGTGCCGGCCGAACTGGCGCTCGGACTGGGCGGCGGCCGGGACGCGGCCAGGGAGTCCACCAGAGAGGCCGCCCGCGAGAGCGCCGCCGCCGAGGCCGGGGTCACCCGGGCCTGGCACGACCTGGCGCTCGCCGCCGTGTACCTCGGGGTGGCGCGGTCCGCCCAGGACTGGCTGGTTCGCTTCCTCGGCCAGCGCACGCCCGCCAACCTCACCGAGCCGCTCGCCACCCTGCCGCGCTACCGCAGCGCGCTGGGCGAGATCGAGGCCGTGCTGATCGGCGCGGAGGAGCTCGTCCACGGCCTCGCGCCGCGCGTCGACCTGGCCGACCCGGACGCCGTCGCCCGGACCGGTCCGGCCCAGCTGCTCGCCTCCCGGGCCGCCATCTCCGCCGTGCAGCAGGCCGTCGCCCTCACCGGCAACCCCGGGCTGAGCCGGCGCCACCCGCTGGAGCGCTACCTGCGCGACGTGCTCAGCGGCAGAGTGCACTTCGCCGCCGACGAGGCCGTCCTGGAGGCGGCCGGCCGGGCCGCCCTGGACCGCAGCACGGTGCGCGGCGCCCGCCCGCAGGCCTGACGCTCCCCGAGGAGCACCGGCCGGGCCGGTCAGCGCGTGCCCACGGCGGCGCGGACGGCCCGGCGGGCCAGCGCGGCGTCCTCGTACAGGCGGCGGATCATGATGCGCTGCTCCTCGCCGGCCCCCGGCACGTCGTACAGCCGGATCTCCCGCATCAGCACGAGCACCAGGTTGACCAGGAACGCGTCCCTGGCCAGCGTGCCGCCGGACTGCGCGAGCTGGCTGATCTGCCGTCGGGCCGCGGTGTCGCCCGACAGCACGCTCCAGAGCACCGCGAGGTCGTACCCGGGCAGGTACCAGCCGGCCTGCTCCCAGTCCACCAGGACGGGGCCCGACGGCGCGAGCAGCACGTTGCTGAGCAGCGCGTCGCCGTGGCACAGCTGGAGCGGGGTGTGGGCCAGGCCGTGCAGCAGGCCGCGCAGGTCCCCGGCGTCCCGGTCGGTCAGCTGGCCGACGGAGTGGAACCGGGCGATCTCCATCTGGTAGTCGAGCGGCGTCTGGAAGACGTCCGTCGGCGGCCGCCACTGGTTGAGGGCGCGGACGGCCCCGAGGACGGCCCGGATCTCGCCCGGCGTGGGCGCGTTCACGGGGTGGCGCTCGCGGGCGGCCGGCCGGCCGGGCACCCGCTCGACCACCAGCACGCAGCGGTCGTGGTCGGCCGCCACCAGCCGGGGCAGCCGGACCGGCGGACGGTGCCGGACGAACGCCCGGTAGACCGCGACCTCATGGTGGAAGTCCGCCACCAGCTGCTCGAACACCTCACCCCGGACGGCCTGCGGCGAGAGGCACTTGGCGACCACCGGGGCGCGCCCGATGGTGCCGGCCACCAGGATGTGGCGGCTGCCGTCACGCAGGACCTGGCGCGGGGTGAACGCGGGACATATCCGCGCGATGTTGGCCAGCGCGGCCCGCACCGACGGCGTCTGCAGGGCCGCCGGGTCGATCCGCTCGACCGCCGCCGGCTGGGCCGGCCTCCCCCGCAGCAGCCGGTCGGCGCCCGGACGGGTGGGCGCCAGGCGGGGGGCGCCGCCGTTCAGGGCCGTGTCCGCGGCCCGCAGCCCCAGGGCGGTACGGCCGGCCAGGCCCCGCGGGTCCGTGCTGCGCCCGTCGGTGCCGCGCGGCGCCGACGGACGGCTCTGCGGAACGGGCTTGGGGCCGGGCCGGGTGCCGGCCGCGCTCGGAGCGCGCGGTGCGGTGCGGGTGGTCGGTGCGGGTGAGGTCGCTGAGGAGTGCATGAGGGTTGGGTGATCCCTTCCTTGCCGTCGGCGGGCTGCCCCCGCTGGCGCGGGGGAGGGCGGGCGTTGCGATTTCCTGGCGCAGCGCGGGCCCCGCTCGGTGCGGTCGGCCGGCGCGGGGGTGCCGGGCACGGACGGCGGGCCGGAGCCCGCCCGCACGGCGGCCGGTGATCCGTCCGCGTCCTGGGGAAACGCGGTCGGCCGACTGCCGCTGCCGTGCCCGGCGCCCTCGCGCCACCCGGCCGCGCCACCCCCTCGGGTGACGGCCCGGGAGCGCCCCGGCGGGTATGGGGGAGAGCCCCCGCCCCGCCGTGGGCGCCGACCCGAGCCCGAGGGCGGGGTGGCGCACCTCTACATCACACCGACTCGGCACTGGCACACCATGTGGCGGACCCTGGCGAACCCTGGCGAATGCTCGCTTGGCACATGACACGTCGTTAGGGTCGAACCAGCCGAGGAACCTGGGGGCTTCACGTGAGCAGGGAATCCAACACCCGACTGGCCGACCTGTTCGCCCTGACCGGATGGTCGAAGGGCGAACTGGCGAGGCTGGTCAACCGGCGCGGTGCGGCGATCGGTCAGCAGCAGCTGTCCACCGACACCTCGCGGGTGCGCCGCTGGATCGAGCAGGGGGAGATCCCCCGCGATCCGGTGCCGAGGGTGCTGGCGGCCGTGTTCACCGAGCGGCTCGGCCGTGTCGTCACCACTGAGGACCTCGGTCTGGAACGACGCCGGCCCACCAGGTCCACGACAGCGCAGTCGGCAGAACCCTGGGAGCCGGATCGGACGGCCGCGGTCCTCACCGAGTTCACGGGAATGGACCTCATGCTCAACCGACGCGGATTGGTGGGTGCGGGCGCCGCACTCACGGCGGGAGCGGTCGTCGCCGACTCCCTGCACGGCTGGCTCACGGGGGACGCGGTGGCGTACGCGGCCGGCCGTCCCGGGCCCAGACAGGTGGTCACCCAGGCGGGTGCCCGGCCGGTCGTCGACGTCTACGAGTCCGGCCAGGTCGGCTTCGACGAGGTCGAGGCGCTGGAGCGCTCGGTGGAGGTGTTCCGGGCCTGGGACGCCTCCCGCGGCGGCGGCCTCCAGCGCAAGGCGGTGGTCGGCCAGCTCAACGAGGTGGGCGGCCTGCTCACCCACCGGCACGCACCGGCGCTCGACCGCAGACTGTGGACGGTCGCGGCCAACCTCGCGGTGCTGGCCGGCTGGATGTCGCACGACGTCGGCCTGGAGCCGACCGCCCAGAAGTACTTCGTGATCGCCGCGCAGGCCGCCAAGGAGGCCGACGACCGGCCCAGGGCCGGCGAGGCGATCTCGCGGGCCGCCCGGCAGATGATGCACCTGGGCCGGGCCGACGACGCGCTCGACCTGATGCAGGCCGCCAAGGCCGGCGGCGGTGCCGAGTCGCTGCCCCGGACGAGGGCGATGCTGCACACGGTGGAGGCCTGGGCACAGGCGGCGCTGGGCCGTTCGCAGGCGACCCGGCGGTTGCTCGGCGAGGCCGAGGAGCTGTTCGTGCAGGACGACGGGGAGGCGCTGCCCTCCTGGATGCAGCTCTTCAACGCGGCGGAGCTGCACGGCATGCAGGCCCTGGTCTACCGGACGCTCGCCGAGCACGACCCGAGCGCCGGGCCGCTCGCCGTCCGGCACGCCCGGCTCGCGATCGACCTGCGCTCCAGCAACGGCCGGGAGCGTTCGGTCCTGCTGGACCGGATCACCCTGGCCTCCGTGCACTGGATCTCCGGCGAGCCCGACGAGGCGCACGTCCAGGCCAAGCTGGCGATGGCCTCGATCGGCCAGACCTCCTCGCACCGCACCTGGGACCGGCTGCGCGAGATGTACCGGCTCACCGCCGGGTACCAGGGCCTGCCCGTGGTGGACGAGCTGCGCGACGAGCTGCGGGAGGAGCTGCGGGTGGCGGACGCGAAGCAGCGGCCGCGGCTGGTGTAGCCGCGGCCGGAGAAGGAGAAGGAGTCTCAGCCCTCGCGCAGCAGCATGCGCAGGGCCGTCACCCGGCCGTCCTCGTCGAGGACGGGAGTGCCGGCGCACCGCACGGTGCCCCGTGTGCCGTCCGGCCGGAGGATGTGTACGGGGGCGGCCGGCGTGCGCCCGTGCACCAGGATGTCGGTCATCATCCGCCGCAGCGCGGGGCGGTCCTGCTCCGGGAGCCGGGCCGGCAGCTGGTCGAGTGTGAGCGGACCGAGCCGGGGGTCGCGGCCGAGCAGCAGGTAGGCCTCGGGGGACCAGTGGACACTGTCGGTGAGCAGGTCCCACTCGGCGGCGCCGACCACTGCGGCGCCGCGCTGCCCCTCGGCGGGCCGGCCGGTGACGGCGGCTGCGCGGGGGGAGGCAGGGGAGGAGAGGCTCATCCGAGGTCCCACGGTTCGGGGGCGGTGCGGTACGGAGTGGTGCTGAGGCGGTGCTGAGGTGGTGCGGTTGTGAGACGACTGTCGCACAGCCGCACCGGGCTTGTGAGGGCTTTGGGTAAATCTCCCGCAATGTTCCCGGGGCATATGCCTCACTCCGGGACGCCGCCGGGCCCGTGCGGCGGGTGCCCGGCCCCGCCCCGGCCGCCGTCCCACCTGTCCGACGCCCTGTGTGCGCGGGGCCCGTCCAAGGGGTAACCTTCGGTGATTCCGGCGCCCGGGCGCCCACCGCAGGACCGACCAGTCACCCCCGGCGACGGAAATCCCGTTGCCACCTAGACCGCCGCAACGGATGCTGACCTCATGTTCGAGCCAGTGATAGCGCCCAGTGCCAGCCTCCTCGGCCTCCTCCAGCGAGGCCGCGGTGACGGGCAGCTCCATGCGCTGGCGGCCGACCGCACCGAGGCGATCAGCGCCCTGGAGGAGTGCGTCACCAGCGACCCGCGAGCCGACTGGCAGGTCGAGAACCGCTCCCTCTACTACGCACGCCTCTACATGGAGCTCGAAGCGCCGCTCGACGGCATCGAGGACCACCTGCACGACCCGGAGGACCTGCTCGACCACGAGGACAACCGCACCGGCCTCGCCCTCTCCGTGCTCGGCCACCTCGCCGCCTACGGGCGGCGGGACGCCCTGCTGCTCCTGCGCGAGTACGCCGCCACCGGCACCAACTGGTCCTGGGCCCTGGACGAGCTGGCCATGCGCGACGACGACCTGGGCCTGCTGCTGCTCGGCCCGGCCGTCCTCGACCGCTTCCCCGAGGGCCCCGAGGGCGACGCCGACCTGAGAGCCGCCGTGCGCGGCGCGTACGAGCCCCGGCCCTGGCGGCTGTGGGCCGCGCACCACCCGAGGATCGCCGCCGCGAGCGAGCAGTCCCCCTTCGACCTGTGGCAACGCCAGCTCAACCGGGGCGGGGTCACCCCCGGCTGGGGCACCGCCGACGTCCTGGCCTGGGCCGACCAGGGTGATCCGTTCGACGGCGCCGCCGCCTTCGACCGCTTCGATCCCGCCGCACCCGCCGAGCCCGACGCCGGTGCCCGCCGGGCCGCCGCCGCGGCCCGCTGCCTGGCCGCCGTGGTGCGGCCGGAGGATCGCGAGACCGTCCTGGAGGCCGCCCGCTGCGGCCTGCCGGGCGCTCGCCGGGCGGCGCTGCGCCACCTCGTCGACGTCCAGGACCCGGCCGCCGCCGGGCTCATCGAGGCGGCCGCCGCCGATGTCGACGGCCGGATCGTCCGCGCGGCCCTGGAGGTCCTCGGCCGGATGCGCGGCCCCGCCGCGCTCGCCCACGCCCGCCGCTGGGCCGATCCGGCCACCGGCGGCGCCGACAGCGCCCTGGGCGAGGCCGCCGTGCAACTGCTCGCCGACGCCGGCGAGCCCGCCGACGGCCCGCTCGTGGTCGCCGCCCTGCGCAGCTGGATCTCGGTGCGCGGAGTCTCCGGCGCGGGTCTCGGCGTCCTGGTCGACGGTGCGGGGCGGCTCGCCGCCGCCGCCGCCGTGCCCGCCCTGCGCCACGTCTACGGCGAGGCCGCCTCGTCCGAACTGCGCGGCCGGGCCGCCCGGGCGCTGGCCGCCACCGACCGCCACTTCCCCGAGGGCCCCGCCGTCGAGTGCCTCTGGGACTGTGAGGAGGCCACCCGTGAGCTGGCCGCCCGCCACGTCGCGACCACCGGTGACGCCCGCGTGCTGGAGCGGCTGCGCCGCCTGGCCGCCGACCCGGCCGAGGAGGCCGAGGTCCACGCCGCCGTCCGCGGCCGGCTGACCGCGCGCGACCGCCGGGGCTGACCGCCCGGCGCCGGGGGGAACGCCGTCGGCCCGGGCGCGTGGTGCGGGGCGCCCGGGCCGAGGAGGGGTGGTGCGGCTACTTCGCGACGACGCCCGCGTCCGGCTCCAGCACACCGAGGCTGACCAGTCCGATGATCAGGACGCCGAGCAGCACCCGGTAGACCACGAACGGCGTGAAGCTGTGCGAGGAGATGTACTTCAGGAACCAGGCGACCGCCGCGTACCCGACCACGAAGGCGATCAGGGTGGCGAGGATCGTCGGGCCCCAGGCCGGGGCCGGGCCCTCGCCGATCTTGAACAGCTCCAGCAGGCCCGAGGCCAGCACGGCGGGGATGGCGAGCAGGAACGAGTACCGGGCCGCCGCCTCCCGGCTGTAGCCGAGCAGCAGGCCGGCGCTGATCGTGCCGCCGGAGCGGGAGACCCCGGGGATGAGGGCGAGCGCCTGGGCGAAGCCGTACCCGATCGCGTGCGGCAGGGTCAGGTCGCTGATCGGCCGGGCGTGCCGGACGGCCCGGGTGCGGTCGGCGACGGCCAGGATCAGGCCGAACACGATCAGGGTGGTGCCGATCACCCGCAGGTCGCGCAGCGAGCTCTCGATGGTGTCCTGGAAGGCGGCGCCGAGGATGCCGATCGGCAGCGTGCCGATGATCACGAACCAGCCCATCCGGGCGTCCTGCTCCGAGCGCAGCGCGGGCCGGAACAGTGACAGCGTCCAGGTCTTCACGATCGACGCGATGTCCCGGCGGAAGTAGATCAGCACGGCGGACTCGGTGCCGAGCTGGGTCACCGCGGTGAACGCGGCGCCCGGGTCGTCCCAGCCCAGCAGTGCGGAGAAGACCCGCAGGTGGGCGCTGGAGGAGACCGGCAGGAACTCGGTGAGTCCCTGGATCAGGCCGAGGACGGCCCCGTGGAACCAGTCGATCACCGGTTACCCGCCCGGGATATCAGTCGGTCGGTGCGCATCAGCGGTCCGTTTCGTCGGTGCAGCCGGCGGTGCGTTCGCCCGCGGTGCAGGTCATCGGGTGCAGGTCGTCGGGTGGGGTTCGGGCGTGCGGGCGCGCGCGGCGGGACGTGCCGCCGCGCGCGCGGGACGATGCTACGCGCTGAAGGTGTCGGGATTCCGCGCGCCCCCGCATGCCCCCGTGCCCGCGGCGGCCGGGCCCGGGCGAGGCCGGCACGGGGTCAGCTCGCCGGGCGGGCCCGGGCCCAGGTGCCGTCCTCGGTGAGGTACCGGTCGAGGGTGAGACCGGCTTCGCCGAGCGCGTGTTCGAAGGCCTCGGGGGTGAGCGGACGGGACAGGAAGGTCTGCGTCCAGCGGGCGTCCGGGAAGACGTACTCGACGTGCACGGAGTTCACGCCGGGCCCGGCCGGCTCGGCGGACACCACCCGCGACAGGCCGTCGCCGATCCGCCGTTCCCGGGGCAGCCGCTCGTGCCAGTCCGCCCCCTCGCGCTGGACGAGCACGCAGCCGCCGGCGGCGACGTGCCGGCGGCAGGTGCGCAGCAGCCCGCGCCGCACTTCGGGGTCGCCGGCGTGGACGAGGAACGAGCCCAGCAGGACGACGTCGAACCGCTCGCCGAGGTCCAGTCGCTCGATCGAGCTGCGGACCGTGCGGGCGCCCGGCACCCGGCGCACCCGTTCCAGCATCTCCGCCGACTCGTCGACCGCCGTCACGGCGAAGCCGCGCCGGACCAGCGGCCCGGTCACCCGCCCCGTCCCGCAGCCGAGCTCCAGGATGCTCGCACCGGCCGGCGCGGCCCGCTCGATCACGTCGGGCTCGTCCCCGACCGGGAGCCGCTCCCACACCTCGACCGCGCAGCCGTCCGGTGTGATCGCCCCGGGCCCGGTGCCCCGGTAGCCCTTGCGTGCCTGCCCGTCCGTCCCGTGTCCGCTCATCCCGCCATCGGAACACGGCGGCGGTGGCGATGGAAGGGCGCGGCGCCGGACCTTCGGGCACCAGGCCGGGGAATACCTGTAGGGGGTATGTGGTTGGGAGGGAGGAACAGCCGAGCCCCAGCCTGCGGAGGAAGACATGACCCACCTCGCGCACCACGACCACGCCGCTCACCCGGCGCAGCGGCACCGTGCGGGCGGCGGCTGGCGCACGGCTGCGCAGGCCACCCTGCACTGCCTCACCGGCTGCGCCGTCGGCGAGGTCCTCGGCATGGTGCTGGGAACGGCCCTCGGGCTGCACAACGGCGCCACTGTCGGCCTCTCCGTCGCCCTGGCCTTCGTCTTCGGCTACGCGCTGACCATGCGGGGCGTCCTGGGTGCCGGCCTGCCCGTGCGGCAGGCCGTCAAGGTCGCCCTGGCCGCCGACACCGTGTCGATCCTGGTCATGGAGCTGATCGACAACTCCGTGATCGCCGCCGTCCCCGGCGCGATGGACGCGGGTCTCGGCAGCGCCCTCTTCTGGGCCTCGCTGGCCGGCTCCCTGGCGCTCGCCTTCCTGCTGACCGTCCCGGTCAACCGCTGGATGATCGCCCGTGGCCGCGGCCACGCCGTCGTCCACGCCCAGCACGGGCACTGACCCGGCACGGCCCGGGAGCCGTACGAGGGCGGGGCCGGCCCGGCACCGGGCGCGGCCGGGCCGGGTCAGCCGCGCAGCAGTACGAAGCGGACGAGTGTGCCCGGCCGGGCCTGCGCCGCGGCGGCCAGGTCGGGCCGGGGGACGACGCCGACCACGGGGTACCCGCCGGTGGTCGGGTGGTCGGCGAGGAAGACCACGGGCTGTCCGTCCGGCGGGATCTGTACCGCGCCCAGCACCATGCCCTCGCTGGGGAGTTCGCCCGCCCGGGCGCGGCCCACCGCGGGGCCCTCGGTGCGCAGCGCGACCCGGTTGCTCGCCGCGGCCACCCGGTAGTGGTCCCGTGCCAGCCGGGCCACCGCCCGCGGCTCGAACCAGTCGTCGCGCGGGCCCGGATGCAGGCGCAGCACGAGGACGGCCGGCGGCGCGGGCAGCGGGACGAGGTCGGGTGCGCCGCCGCCCGGGGCCGGGGGCGGGCCGACCGGCAGCCGGGCGCCCGCCGTGAGCGGGGCCGGCCCGAGGCCCGACAGGACGTCGGCGGAACGGCTGCCGAGGACGGGCGGCACCGCAATCCCGCCCGCGACGGCCAGGTAGCTGCGGACGCCGTGGGTGGCGGCCCCGACCTCCAGCACGCTGCCGGCGGGTACGGTCACCGGCGCGCCCCAGGCGGCGGGCCGCCCGTCCACCCGGACGGGCGCCGGGGCGCCGGTCACCGCGAACCGGACGGGCCCGAGCGCCCGCAGCGCGACGCCGCCGAGCGTCGTCTCCAGGGCGGCCGCGCCCGGCTCGTTGCCGACCAGTCGGTTCGCGGCCCGCAGCGCGGGCTCGTCCAGCGCCCCGGCCCGGGGCACGCCCAGGTGGGCGACGCCGCGCCGGCCCAGGTCCTGGACGGTCGTCAGCGGGCCCGGACGGAGCACCTCCAGCGCGGTCATCCGTGCTCCTGCGCCGTACGAGGCGCCGTCCGCGGTGCCGTCTGCGGTGCCGGCTCCCGGACCGGGGTGAAGCGCACCCGGACGCCGGGGGCGAGCAGGGCGGCCGGCTCGCGGCCGGTGTCCCACAGCAGCAGGCCCGTGCGGCCCAGCAGCTGCCAGCCGCCGGGGGAGGACCGCGGGTACACCCCGGTGTAGGGGCCGGCCAGGGCCACCGACCCGGCCGGTACGGAGGTGCGCGGGGTGGCCCGGCGCGGGACGGCGTACCGGTCGGCGAGCCCGGTGAGGTAGCCGAAGCCGGGGGCGAACCCGCAGAAGGCGACGTGGTACTCGGGTTCGCTGTGGATCCGGACGGCGGCCTCGGGGGAGACGCCCCAGAGCGCCGCCACCTCGCCGAGGTCGGCGCCGTCGTACACGGTGGGCACGTCCAGCAGCGGGCCCCCGGGGCCGGCGGCGGCGCTCGGCCGCCAGCCCGCCAGCAGTGCGGTGAGGGCCCGCCCGTCCCCGACGCCGTCGAGCAGGACGGTACGGGCGGCCGGCACGATCTCGGTGACGGGCGGCAGCCCGCCGGCCTCCCGCAGCCCGCGCAGCCAGGCGTAGAGCGCCCCGGCCCCGGCCGCGTCGGCGACCTCGACGAGCAGGGCGTCGGGACCGGCCCGGCGCACCGTCGCGCCGCCCGTGCCCGCCCCGCTCTCCCCGTCGGTGTTCAGCTGAACGCCTCCACCCGGATACCGGCCGAGGCCAGTGCCCCCCGGACCCGCCAGGCGAGCTGGGCCGCCCCCGGGGTGTCGCCGTGCACGCAGAGCGACCGCGCCTCGACCGCCACCGGCTCGCCGCCGACGGCGGTGACCAGGCCGTCGCGGGCGATGCCGACCGCGCGGGCGATCACCGCCTCCGGGTCGTGCACCACGGCGTCCGGGTCCCGGCGCGGGACGAGCGTGCCGGCCCAGGTGTAGGCGCGGTCGGCGAACGCCTCGGTGACGACGGGCAGTCCGACGCCCTCGGCGACCGCCAGCAGCCGCGATCCGGGCAGTCCGAGCACCGGCAGCGGGCCGTCGCAGACCGCCCCGGCACGGAGCACGCCCGCGACCACCGCCTCGGCCTGCTCGGAGTCGGCGACCACCCGGTTGTAGAGGGCGCCGTGCGGCTTGACGTAGGAGACCCGCGAGCCGGCCGCGCGGGCGAACACCTGGAGCGCGCCGATCTGGTAGGCGATCTCGTCCGCCAGTTCCTCGGGCGGGACGTCCATCGCGCGGCGGCCGAAGCCGGCCAGGTCGCGGTAGGAGACCTGGGCGCCGATGCGCACCCCGCGTTCGGCGGCCAGTGCGCAGACCCGGCGCATCGTCGACGGGTCCCCGGCATGGAAGCCGCAGGCGACGTTGGCACTGGTCACGACGGACAGCAGCGCCTCGTCGTCGGTCAGCGTCCAGCGTCCGAACCCCTCTCCGAGGTCCGCGTTGAGATCGATCACCGTATCGGCCACGCCTTTGTCCGCCTCCCAGCAGCTCCGCACCGCAGCTCTCCACCGCGATGGTAGGGCCTGCCGGTGGCGCCCGGCGGCCGTGCCGGGGATCCCGGGCGGCGCCCGGCCGCCCGGGCCCGCGCACCGCCCCCCGGTTGGCCCAACGGGCCCCCGGCCCCCGTCAGGCGGCGGCGGGCGCCGCCGTGCCCGCGGTGCCGTGCCGTTCGGCCTCGCGGATCCCGCGCAGCACGATGAGCAGCGGGATCACCCCGACCACGCCGAACGACATGTCGACGAATCCCCAGTACACCGGGATCCCGCGGAGCGGTCCGCAGACCAGCGCGAGCGGGATGATCCCGCCGCAGGCGATGACGGCCCACCGGATCACCCAGACGTTGCGCACCGGGTCCTGGATCGGCCCCCAGAACGCCACCGCGATCACCAGGTGGGCGAAGGCCAGCCAGTCGGTGCCGTAGGCGAGGAACGGGTAGCGCCGGTTGGTGTCGGCGATGCCGTCCCGGACGGCCAGCAGCTTGCCCAGCAGCCCGGGGAAGTGCTCGGACAGCGGGGCGGCCGGGCCGGTGGCGAAGTCGGCGAGCCACCTGGTCTCGCTCTCCAGCGGAAAGGCCGTCAGGCCGCTCAGGACGAGGCAGACCACGAAGATCCACAGCCACCGGCGGACCCGCCGCAGCGCGGCGGCCGCGGGGTCGCCCGCGTCGGCGGGACCGGCAGGGTCGGTGAGGTCGGTGGGGCGGGTGGTCGTGCTGCTGCTCATCTGGGAACCCCCGTGCCGAACGCCGGGCGGTGGCTTTCCCCACCCGTGCGAGGACGACTCTAGACCTCGCTTTGAACGTGTTCAACATTGGGTCGGCGCTCCCGGGCGCGGCACTGCCC
>NZ_JBHUWW010000094.1:0-35385 GCF_042669755.1 Kitasatospora sp. NPDC057223
GCTCCGGAGCAATCCGGAGGGGGCGCCGACGGTGACGGACGGTCAGCCCAGGTGGGTGCGCACGGCCTCGGCCAGCCGCTCCGCGACGGCCTTCGCCTGCACCTGGTCGGCGGCCTCGACCATCACCCGCACCAGCGGCTCGGTGCCGGAGGGGCGCAGCAGCACCCGCCCGGTCGCACCGAGCTCCGCCTCGGCCTCGGCGACGGCCGCGGTCAGCTCGGCGCAGGTGTCGACCCGGCTCTTGTCGACGCCCTTGACGTTGATCAGCAGCTGCGGCAGCCGGGTCATCACGGCCGCGAGGTCGGCCAGCGGCTGCTTGGTGGCCGCGAGGCGCGCACCCAGCATCAGGCCGGTCAGGGTGCCGTCACCGGTGGTGGCGTGATCGAGCAGGATGACGTGCCCGGACTGCTCGCCGCCCAGCGCGAACCCGTGCTCCTTCATCTCCTCCAGGACGTAGCGGTCGCCGACCGCCGTCTGGACGAGGTCGATGCCCTCGCGCTCCATCGCCAGCTTGAAGCCCAGGTTGGACATCACGGTGGCGACGGCGGTGTTGCCGCGCAGCGTGCCGGCCTCCCGCATGGCGACGGCCAGGATGGCGATGATCTGGTCGCCGTCCACCTCGTTGCCGTCGGCGTCGGCGGCCAGGCAGCGGTCGGCGTCGCCGTCGAGGGCGATGCCCAGGTCGGCGCGGTGCTCGGTCATCGCGGCGCGCAGCTTGTCCAGGTGGGTGGAGCCGACGCCGTCGTTGATGTTGAGGCCGGTCGGTTCGGCGCCGAGGGTGTGGACGACCTCGGCCCCGGCCCGCGCGAACGCCTCGGGGGCGACGTAGGCGGCCGCGCCGTGCGCGCCGTCGATGACGACCTTCACGCCGTCCAGGCGGTTGGGCAGCACGCCGATCAGGTGGGCGACGTACTTGTCGAAGCCCTCGGTGTACTCGCGGACCCGGCCGACCGCCGCGCCGGTCGGGCGCTTCCAGGACTCCCCGGCGCCGTCCCGGTAGCGGTGGTAGTGCGCCTCGATGGCGTCCTCGATCCGGTCGTCCAGCTTGTGGCCGCCGCGGGCGAGGAACTTGATGCCGTTGTCGGGCATCGCGTTGTGGCTGGCGGAGAGCATCACGCCGAGGTCGGCGCCGAGCGCGCCGGTGAGATAGGCCACAGCGGGGGTGGGGAGCACACCGACCCGCAGGACGTCGACGCCCGCGCCGGCCAGCCCGGCGATGACCGCCGCCTCCAGGAACTCGCCGGACGCCCGGGGGTCGCGGCCGACGACGGCGACCGGACGGTGCCCGTCGAACGCGCCCGCATCACCGAGAACATGCGCGGCCGCCACCGAGAGGCCGAGGGCCAGTTCGGCCGTCAGGCCCTCGTTGGCCACACCGCGTACGCCGTCCGTACCGAAGAGTCGTCCCACAGTCCTGTCCTCCATCGCCGCTACTGGCAGTAATCCGGTCGAATCCCCGGCCGCCGCACAACGGCCGGGGAGCACGACGCCCCGGAGTACACGAGGTACTCCGGGGCGTATGAGCGCTTTCCAGGGGGAGCGCACCACCAGGGCGCTGCGCTCCCCCCGGGGCGCGACTAGCGCTTGCTGTACTGCGGGGCCTTACGGGCCTTCTTGAGACCGGCCTTCTTGCGCTCGACGGCACGCGAGTCACGCATCAGGAAGCCGGCCTTCTTCAGGGCGGCGCGGTTGTTGTCCACGTCGGCCTCGTTCAGGGCACGGGCGACGCCGAGGCGCAGCGCGTAGGCCTGACCGGAGACGCCGCCACCCGAGATGCGGGAGACGACGTCGTAGCGGCCGTCGAGCTCAAGAAGCTTGAACGGCTCGTTGACGGTCTGCTGGTGCACCTTGTTGGGGAAGTAGTTCTCCAGGGTGCGACCGTTGATCTTCCACTGACCGGTGCCGGGGACGATGCGCACGCGGGCGATCGCCTCCTTGCGACGGCCGAGGCCGGCGCCCGGGATGGCCTCGCCGAAGCGGCCGGCGAGCGACTCGGAGGTGTAGCTCTCCTCCGAGGTGAACTCCTCGACGGCGGTCTCGTCGAAGTCGACCTCGAGGGTCTCGGTGGTTTCAGTGGTCTCGGCCACGGTGTTCCTCAGCTCCTGCTAGTGATGGGGTTTTGGTGGCCGGACTTACTGCTGCGCGACCTGGGTGATCTCGAACGGCACCGGCTGCTGGGCAGAGTGCGGGTGCTGGTCGCCCGAGTAGACCTTCAGCTTCGAGAGCATCTGGCGGCCCAGGGTGTTCTTCGGGATCATGCCCTTGATGGCCTTCTCGACGGCCTTCTCCGGGTTCTTGTCCAGGAGGTCGTCGTAGCGCACCGAGCGGAGACCGCCCGGGAAACCGCTGTGGCGGTAGGCCAGCTTCTGGGTCTTCTTGTTACCCGACAGGTGCACCTTGTCCGCGTTGATGATGATGACGAAGTCACCAGTGTCAACGTGCGGCGCGTAGATCGCCTTGTGCTTGCCCCGGAGGAGGTTGGCGGCCTGGGAGGCCAGGCGGCCGAGCACGACGTCGGTCGCGTCGATGACGTGCCACTGACGCTGGACGTCGCCGGGCTTGGGGCTGTACGTACGCACGGTCGTAGCCTTCGCTTTTCAGTGAGTGAGTCCTGACAGGAGCACCTGTACGAACAGAACAGCCAGGCACACCTTGGACGCAATTCAAGGGGAGCCGCTGATCATCGGCCGGGTGTCTCCGGCGTACCGACCTCTCACGTGAGATGGAGCGAGCCAATACGCACAACAAGCGCCCAGCCTACCGGGCACACCGGTGGGGGTCAAAAACGCCCACCGGCCGCCACCCTCCCGAGGACGGCATCCGGGCAATCGGCCCAGGCGGGAGGGGGTGACGGCCGGATACGGCTAACGGTCGCGGACGACCCGCGCCTCGTCCCAGACCGGCTCGGGAGCCTCGTAGACCCGGCCGTCGGAGCCGAACACCAGGAACCGGTCGAAGGTCCGGGCGAACCAGCGGTCGTGTGTGACGCACAACACGGTGCCGTCGAACGCCTCCAGGCCCTCCTGGAGTGCCTCGGCGCTCTCCAGGTCGAGGTTGTCCGTCGGCTCGTCGAGCAACAGTGCCGTCACACCGGAGAGTTCGAGCTTGAGGATCATCAGGCGGGCCTGCTGGCCGCCGGACAGCGACTCGAAGCGCTGCTCCTCCTGGCGGTCCAGCTCGTAGCGGCGCAGCGCCCCCATCGCGGCGCTGCGGCTGAGCGCGTGCTCCTCCTCGACGATCGAGCGGACGGTGCGCCCGAACAGCTCGGGGTGCGCGTGGGTCTGCCGGAAGTGGCCTGGCACCACCCGCGCGCCGAGCTTCCAGCTGCCCTTGTGCGCGACGCTCCCGTCGCCGGCCAGCAGCCGCAGGAAGTGCGACTTGCCGGAGCCGTTGGAGCCGAGCACGGCGACCCGCTCGCCGTAGTAGACCTCCAGGTCGAACGGCTTCATCAGGCCGGTCAGCTCCAGCTGCTCCAGGGTGACGGCGCGCACACCGGTGCGCCCGCCCTTGAGCCGCATGCTGATGGACTGCTCGCGCGGCGGCTCCTCCGGCCGGCCGGCCTCCTCGAACTTCTTCAGCCGGGTCTGGGCGGCCGCGTAGCGGGTGGCGAGGGCGTGGCTGATCGAGGCCGCCTGGCGGAGCGTGACGACGAGCTTCTTGAGCTTGGCGTGCTCCTCGTCCCAGCGCCGCCCGAGCTCCTCGAAGCGCGCGAAGCGGGCCTTGCGGGCCTCGTGGAAGGTGTCGAAGCCGCCGCCGTGCACCCAGACGCTGCTGCCGGTGGCGCCGGACTCGACCGCGATGATCTTCTCGGCCGTCCGGGACAGCAGCTCGCGGTCGTGCGAGATGAACAGCACGGTCTTGGAGGTCGCCTTGACGGCCTCCTCCAGCCAGCGCTTGCCGGGGACGTCCAGGTAGTTGTCCGGCTCGTCCAGCAGCAGGACCTCCTCCGGGCCGCGCAGCAGCGCCTCCAGCACCAGCCGTTTCTGCTCGCCCCCGGAGAGCGTGTTGAGGCCGCGGAACTGCGCCCGGTCGAAGGGCAGGCCGAGGGCCGCCATGGTGCAGACGTCCCAGACCGTCTCGTAGTCGTAGCCGTCGGCGTCGGCCCAGTCGGAGAGCGCCTGCGCGTACGCCATCTGGGTCTTCTCGTCGTCCTGCGCCATCATCGCCAGCTCGGCGGCGTCCACCGCCTTGGCGGCGACGGCGATCCTGGGCGGCGCGACGGACACCAGCAGGTCCCGTACGGAGGCGTCGGCGGGCAGCGCGCCCGGGGTGTCGCGCTGGTCCTCCCGGCCGGTGGTGCCGACGAACTGGCGCATCACGCCCAGCCCGCCGCTGACCGTGACGCTGCCGCCGTGGGCCTGGATGTCACCGGCGATCATGCGCAGCAGGGTGGTCTTGCCGGCCCCGTTGGCGCCCACCAGGGCGACCGCGGAGCCCTCCCCCACCCGGAAGGACGCGTCGTCGAACAACACCCGCCCGTCCGGCAGGTAGTACTCAAGGTGTGAAATCTCGACGTGTCCCATATGGCGGATTTTGCCAAGAGAAGGGCTCCAGGCCCAAACGGATTAGAGCGGCCGTCTCAGCCCTCGGCCTGCTGCCCCTGCGGCGGCTGCCCCGGCAGGGTCCGCATCCGGCGGGCCGTCCGGTTGCGCTCGGCCAGCAGCTCGTCGGCCGGGTAGCCGACCTCCTCCAGCGTCAGTCCGTACGGCCGGATCACGTTGACCGCGGAGTGGCGCACCCCGCCGGCCAGCACCTCGCCGGGGAACTCCACCGGCCGGTGCCCGTCGCCCACCAGCAGCATCGAGCCCACCAGGGCCCGCACCATGTTGTGGCAGAACGCGTCCGCCCGGACGGTGGCGACGGCCAGCGAGCCCGCCACGCCGGCGGTGTGGCTGTCGGCCGGCACCCGCTCCCAGTACAGGTCGAGCAGGGTGCGGATGGTCGTCGCGCCCTCGCGCTTCTTGCAGTACGCGGCGAAGTCGTGCTCGCCGAGCAGCAGCTTCGCGGCCTCGTTCATCCGGTCGACGTCGAGCGGGCGGTCGTGCCACAGCACGTGCCCGCGCAGCAGCGGGTCCACCCCGCCGGGGTGGTCGGCCACCCGGTAGGCGTAGCGGCGCCAGATCGCCGCGAAGCGGGCGTCGAAGCCGCTCGGCGCCTCGCCGATGTGGTGGATCCGGATGTCCCCGGGCAGCCGGCCTGCGAGCCTGCGCAGCAGCATCTCGCGGTGCGCGGTCCACAGCCCGGCCGGCAGGTCCACGTGCGCGACCTGGCCGCGCGCGTGGACGCCCGCGTCGGTCCGCCCGGCGACCGTGAGGTCGTACGTCTCCTCGCTGCGGGTGACGATCCGCAGCGCGCTCTCGACCTCCTCCTGCACGGTGCGCCGCCCGGGCTGGCGGGCCCAGCCGGAGAACTCGCCGCCGTGGTACGACAGGTCGAGCCGGATCCGGACGGTCCCCTCGGCGGGGCCCTCCCGCCGCGGGGCCGCGGTCTCGGCACATTCCTTGGGCACTGCTACTCCTCCCGTCGGGCCGGGTCAGGACAGAGGAACGGGCCCGCTCCCCCAGCAGCGCTGGGAGAACGGGCCCGGACTCACACCGGAGGGTGTCAGGCGGTCTCGACCTCGGGGGTCTCGTCGGCCTTGGTCTCGTCAGCCTTGGTCTCGGCGGCCTGGTCGGCCTCCTTGACGGCGCGCTTGGTGGCACCCTCGGCCTCGCCGACGGCGGTCTGCGCGACGGTCAGGGCCTCGACCAGCTCGATCACGGCCATCGGGGCGTTGTCGCCACGACGGGGACCGATCTTGGTGATGCGGGTGTAGCCACCGGGGCGGTTCTCGTAGCGCGGCGCGATCTCGGTGAAGAGGGTGTGCAGCACGGAGATGTCGGTGATCGTCTTGCGGACGATGCGACGGTTGTGGATGTCACCGACCTTCGCCTTGGTGATCAGGCGCTCGGCCAGCGGGCGCATCCGACGGGCCTTGGCCTCGGTCGTGGTGATGCGGCCGTAGGTGAACAGCTCGCGGCACAGGCCGGCGAGCAGCAGCGGCTCGTGGTGCGGGCCACCGCCGAGGCGGGCACCCTTCGTGGGACGGGGCATGGTAGCTCCTTGTATCTCCGAATCCGGCCGTGTCAGGTACCGGAACGGGCGGCCGGGCACTGTTGCCCGGACGGCTTTCCTCCAGCGAACAGGGGGCGACCCGAGGGCCGCCCCCGTCCAAAATCAGTACTGCTCGGTCTCCGCGTAACCCGCGTCGTCCAGGTCGTCGGCGCCGAAGGCGTCGGCGGCGGCGGTCGGGTCGAATCCGGGCGGGCTGTCCTTGAGGGCCAGGCCCATGCCGGCCAGCTTCGCCTTGACCTCGTCGATCGACTTCGCACCGAAGTTGCGGATGTCGAGCAGGTCGGCCTCGGAGCGGGCGACGAGCTCACCCACGGTGTGGATGCCCTCGCGCTTGAGGCAGTTGTACGACCGAACGGTGAGCTCAAGCTCCTCGATCGGCAGCGCCAGGTCGGCGGCCAGGGCGGCGTCCGTCGGGGACGGGCCCATGTCGATGCCCTCGGCGTCGATGTTCAGCTCGCGGGCGAGACCGAACAGCTCCACCAGGGTCTTGCCGGCCGAGGCCATGGCGTCACGCGGGCGCATGGCGGGCTTGGTCTCGACGTCGACGATGAGCTTGTCGAAGTCGGTCCGCTGCTCGACACGGGTGGCCTCGACCTTGTAGGTGACCTTCAGCACGGGGCTGTAGATCGAGTCGACCGGGATGCGGCCGATCTCCTGGCCGGAGGCCTTGTTCTGGACGGCGGAGACGTAGCCACGACCGCGCTCGACGGTCAGCTCCATCTCCAGCTTGCCCTTGCCGTTGAGCGTGGCGAGAACCAGCTCGGGGTTGTGCACCTCGACACCGGCCGGGGGCGCGATGTCGGCGGCGGTGACCACACCCGGGCCCTGCTTGCGCAGGTACATCACGACCGGCTCGTCGTGCTCCGAGGAGACGACCAGCTGCTTGATGTTGAGGATGAGGTCGGTGACGTCCTCCTTGACGCCCGGCACGGTGGTGAACTCGTGCAGGACACCGTCGACGCGGATGCTGGTGACAGCGGCGCCGGGGATCGAGGAGAGAAGCGTGCGGCGGAGCGAGTTGCCGAGGGTGTAGCCGAAGCCCGGCTCCAGCGGCTCGATAACGAACCGCGAGCGGAACTCGTCGACGACCTCTTCGGTCAGCGAGGGGCGCTGAGCGATCAGCATGTTTTCAGATCCTCCAGTTGTCTTCGGCACCCACTATTTGATGCCGAACAGAACCAGCGTACGGGGTCCCGTGATGAACAGGACCCCGTACGCCGTTACAGCAGACACCCGTACCCGTAGTCGCTCCCGGGGGGCGACCGACGGGTCAGACGCGGCGGCGCTTCGGCGGGCGGCAGCCGTTGTGCGGGGTGGGGGTGACGTCCTGGATCGAACCGACCTCCAGGCCGGTGGCCTGGAGCGAGCGGATCGCGGTCTCGCGGCCGGAGCCGGGACCCTTCACGAAGACGTCGACCTTGCGCATGCCGTGCTCCTGCGCGCGACGGGCAGCGGCCTCGGCGGCCATCTGCGCGGCGAACGGGGTGGACTTGCGCGAGCCCTTGAAGCCGACGTGGCCGGCAGAGGCCCAGGAAATCACGTTGCCCGCGGGGTCGGTGATCGAAACGATCGTGTTGTTGAACGTGCTCTTGATGTGAGCGTGCCCGTGGGCGACGTTCTTCTTCTCCTTGCGGCGCACCTTCTTGGCGCCGGCAGCCTGACGACCCTTGGGGGGCATAAGTCTGTTTCTCCTACTGAGGTGATCGGTCCGCTAACCCGCGGGCCGGAGGGAAGTCCGGTTGTGGGGCGCGGACTACTTCTTGCCCGGCTTCTTCTTGCCGGCAATCGCGCGACGCGGGCCCTTGCGGGTACGCGCGTTGGTGTGGGTGCGCTGACCGCGGACCGGGAGGCCACGGCGGTGACGCAGACCCTCGTAGCAGCCGATCTCGACCTTGCGGCGGATGTCGGCAGCAACCTCACGGCGGAGGTCACCCTCGACCTTGTAGTTCGCGTCGACCCACTCGCGAAGCTTGACGAGGTCTTCCTCGGAGAGGTCACGGACGCGGACGTCCGGGTTGACGCCGGTCTCGGCCAGCGTCTGCTGGGACCGGGTGAGACCGATGCCGTAGATGTAGGTGAGGGCGATCTCGATCCGCTTTTCGCGGGGGAGATCAACGCCTGCGAGGCGTGCCATTGATGTGGCTCCTGTGGTTCTTCAGAGGTCTGACAGGCGGCCTCTCCGACATCTCACGATGTGGGAGCCCCGGCCTCTGACCGGGGGTGGCAGTCCGTCCCCGGGGGAACGGATCGGGCTGCCCGTGTATGACGTATGGCGCGTCGCGCGAAGCAGTGTTCACGCAAAGACGTACGAGAAATGCTGGGGCTGGATCAGCCCTGGCGCTGCTTGTGACGCAGGTTGTCGCAGATCACCATGACCCGACCGTGGCGGCGGATCACCTTGCACTTGTCGCAGATCTTCTTGACGCTCGGCTTGACCTTCATGGTTCAGGTTCTCCGGGTCTAGATCTGACGAATACTTACTTGTAGCGGTAGACGATCCGGCCGCGCGTCAGGTCGTAGGGGCTGAGCTCCACCACGACCCGGTCGTCCGGGAGGATGCGGATGTAGTGCATCCGCATCTTTCCGCTGATGTGCGCGAGGACCTTGTGACCGTTCTGCAGCTCAACCTTGAACATGGCGTTCGGGAGAGACTCGATCACGGTGCCCTCGATCTCAATGGCGCCTTGCTTCTTTGCCATGAACTGCGAGATCCACCTTCCGGGACCGGCTACCGTATGCGGCACGCTCGTGCGAACCTGGGTTCACCCCGACCCCCGGAGGGGAAGAGGGCGTGCTGAAGCACGCTACGAGTGAGCCGACGGTCCATCCTACGCCAGTAGCGCGGGTACGGCCAAAACAGGACTCACCGCTGGGCGACGACGACGAGCGGCTCGACCTCCGCCGTGCAGGCCGCGCAGCGGCGCGCGGCCTGGGGGATCTCGCTCAGGCACTCGGGGCACGGGCGCTTCGGCGCCTTGACCGGCCTCGGCATGTAGCGGGCCGTGGCCTTCGTCACGGGCAGCACGACGCAGAAGTACAGCACCGCGGCGGTCATCACGAACGCGATCAGCACGTTGAGGAACTGCCCGTACGGGAAGGTCACCCCCGCGACGGCGAACCTGTACGTGCTGAAGTCGCCGGCCGCGCCGACGACGACGCCCACCAGCGGCGTGAGGAAGGCCGACACGAAGCCGGTCACCACACCGGTGAACGCCGCACCGATCACGACACCGACGGCCATGTCGATGACGTTGCCGCGCATCATGAAATCTCGGAAGCCCTTGAGCACCGCAGTCCCCTTTGTACGTGTCGTGGTCAGCCAGGGAGCATAGCGAATGTTCGGCTGGTAGGAAAAAGGACAAAAAGCCCGGAAGCAGTGCTTCCGGGCTTTGAGTCTTCGTCAGCGGAAGACCGGGCAGGTCAGCCCAGCGGGTCCGGCGCCGCGGTGATCCCCAGCTTCGCCAGCTCGGCCCGGCCGCCGTCGAAGGCGGTCAGCACCAGCGGGCCCTGTTCGGTGACGGCCACCGAGTGCTCCCAGTGCGAGGCCCAGGTGCCGTCGTTGGTGACGACCGTCCAGTCGTCCTCCAGCACGTTGGTGTGCGGGGTGCCGAGCGAGACCATCGGCTCGATGGCCAGCACGGTGCCGGGGACGAGCTTGGGGCCCTTGCCGCGCCCGCGCTCGACGTAGTTCAGCACGTGCGGCTCCATGTGCATCGCGGTGCCGATGCCGTGGCCGCCGTAGCCCTCGGTGATGCCCCACTTGCCCTTGGGCGGGAGCGGCTGGCGGCGGATGTAGCCCTCGATCGCCTTGGAGACGTCGGCCAGCCGGTTGTTCTTCTTCATCTGGGCGATGCCGGCCCACATCGAGCCCTCGGTGACCCGGCTCAGCATCTCGACCTCGGGGCGGACCTCGCCCACCGCCACCGTGATGGCCGCGTCGCCGTGCCAGCCGTCCACGATCGCGCCGCAGTCGATGGAGATGACGTCCCCCTCCACCAGCACCCGGTCGCCCGGGATGCCGTGCACGACCTCGTTGTTCACCGAGGCGCAGATCACCCCCGGGAACCAGAGGCCGCCGTGGTGGGCGCGGAAGTTGGAGGTGGCACCGTGGTCGGCGATCACCTTGGCCGCGACGTCGTTGAGCTCCTGGGTGCTCACCCCGGGCACCACCGCCGCACGGGCCGCCTTCAGCGCCTCGGCCACGACCAGCCCGGCCACCCGCATCTTCGCGATCTGCTCGGGGGTCTTGATCTCCACCATCTGGCCACGCCTTCCCATTGGTCGCCGCCCGGTCCTTGCCGGGCGGCCGTGCACTCATACCACCGTACGACGCCGTACGGCCGCGGTGCCCCGGGCGGGGCAGCGCGGCCGTACGGACGTAAGCAAGCTCACCCGCGAGGGGTTCAGCCGTTCTTCTTCAGCGCCTCGATCGCGCGCTGGGTGACCTCGTCGACCTTGCCGAGGGCCGGGATCGTCGCGACCAGGCCCTGCTGCACGTAGTAGTCGATGATCGGCTCGGTCTCGGTGTGGTAGACCTCGAGACGGGTCCGGACCTTGTCCTCGGTGTCGTCGGAGCGCTGGTAGAGCTCTCCGCCGCACTCGTCGCAGACACCCTCGGTCGCGGGCGGGTTGTAGTCCACGTGGAACACGTGGCCGCCGTCGTTGCGGCACAGCCGGCGACCGGCGATGCGCTTGACGACCTCGTCCTCGGGGACCTCCAGGTCGAGCACGCCGTCGAGGGCGATGCCCCACTCGGCGAGGATCTCGTCGAGTGCCTTGGCCTGGACAAGGTTGCGCGGGAAGCCGTCGAGCAGGAAGCCGTTGGCGGCGTCCGGCTGGGCCATGCGGTCCTTGGCCATGCCGATGGTGACCTCATCCGGTACCAGGTGGCCTGCGTCCATGTAGCCCTTGGCCTCGAGCCCCAACTGGGTGCGCTGGCCGATGTTGGCGCGGAACAGGTCGCCGGTGGAGATGTGGGGAATGGAGAGGGTCTTGGCGAGCAGGTGCGCCTGAGTACCCTTCCCGGCCCCGGGAGGCCCGACGAGGACGATACGCATCAGCGGAGGAACCCTTCGTAATTGCGCTGCTGGAGTTGGCTCTCGATCTGCTTAACAGTTTCGAGTCCGACGCCGACGACGATGAGCACGCTGGTGCCGCCGAACGGGAAGTTGGTCTGCTGTCCGAAGGCGACCAGGGCGATCATCGGGATCAACGCGATCAGGCCCAGGTAGAGCGAACCCGGCCACGTGATGCGGGTGAGCACGTAGTTCAGGTACTCGGCCGTCGGTCGGCCGGCCCGGATCCCCGGGATGAACCCACCATACTTCTTCATATTGTCGGCAACTTCTTCGGGGTTGAAGGAGATCGCGACGTAGAAGAAGGCGAAGAAAACGATCAGGAGGAAGTACGTCAGCATGTAGAGCGGGTGATCGCCCTTGACGAAGTTCGTCCTGATCCACCCGGCCCAGCCCGACTGGCTGTTGGTCAGCTGGACCAGCAGTGCCGGGATGTACAGCAGGGACGAGGCGAAGATGACCGGGATGACACCGGCCTGGTTGACCTTGAGCGGGATGTAGGTCGAGGTGCCGCCGAAGGCGCGTCGCCCGATCATCCGCTTCGCGTACTGGACCGGGATCCGGCGCTGGGCCTGCTCCACGAAGATGACCAGCATCACAACGATCACGCCGACCGCGATGACGGAGAAGAACTCCACCCAGCCGCCGCCGATGGTGCCCGACTTCTTGATCGCCCACATCGAGCCCGGGAAGCCGGCCGCGATGGAGGTGAAGATCAGGATGGACATGCCGTTGCCGATGCCGCGGTCGGTGATCAGCTCGCCCAGCCACATGATCATCGAGGTGCCGGCGGTCATCGTGATGACCATGACGGCGATCCGGAACACCGAGGTGTCCGGGACGATCTGGTTGGCGTAGGCACAGCCGGAGAAGAGCGCGCCGCTGGACGCGGTCGCCACGATGCCGGTGCCCTGGAGCACGGCGAGGGCGATGGTCAGGTAGCGGGTGTACTGCGTGATCTTCGCGGTGCCGGCCTGGCCCTCCTTCTTCAGCGCTTCGAGTCGCGGGATCACGACGGTGAGGAGCTGGAGGATGATGCTGGCCGTGATGTACGGCATGATGCCGAGCGCGAAGATCGTCAGCTGGAGCAGCGCGTTACCGCTGAACAGGTTGACGAGCCCGAAGAGACCCTGTGACGTCTGGTCCTTCAAGCACGCGTTCACCGCCTGGAAACTGACCCCCGGGACGGGGATGTGCGCACCCAGCCGGAACAGCACCATGATGCCCAGCGTGAACAGCAGCTTCTTGCGCAGGTCGGGCGTCTTGAACGCCCGCGCGAACGCACTGAGCACGGTGCCTCCTGCGCCTCCCGCACGTCGTCGGCGGGAGGGTCGGTCCTGATGGGGGGAGTTTGCGGTATCGCTCCCCGCGAGCTGCGCAGGCGGAGCCGCGCGAGCCTACAAGGGAACTCCACGGACTCTAACAGTGTGTGGCCACTCGACAGAAGCGCGTGCCGCCCCTCCCCCACGCACGGGGTACGGCTTGCCCGGATTTGCCATACAAAAGGCTCGCGAGTTCTGGCGATCGAAAGAGCCGTGCAAAAGAACAGCGGGGAAATGCAGCGGGCCCCGCACCTCCTTTGCAGGAAGTACGGGGCCCGTGAGTCAGCGGGCTCAGATGAGCTCGGTGACGGTGCCGCCGGCGGCGGTGATCTTCTCGGCGGCGGCACCGGAGACGGCGTCAACCGAAACCTGGAGCGCAACCGAGATGTCGCCGGTGCCGAGCACCTTGACGAGCGAGTTCTTGCGAACCGCGCCCTTGGCGACCAGGTCCTCGACCGTGACCTCTCCACCCTGCGGGTAGAGCTCGGACAGCTTGTCGAGGTTGACCACCTGGAAGGTGATCTTGAACGGGTTCTTGAAACCCTTCAGCTTCGGCAGGCGCATGTGGAGGGGCATCTGGCCACCCTCGAAGCGCTGCGGAACCTGGTAGCGGGCCTTGGTGCCCTTGGTACCACGACCGGCGGTCTTACCCTTGGATGCCTCACCACGACCGACACGGGTCTTGGCGGTCTTGGCACCCGGGGCGGGACGCAGGTTGTGGACCTTCAGCGGAGAGTCCGCCATGTCAGTCAACCTCCTCGACCGTGACGAGGTGACGGACAGTCTGGGCCATCCCGCGGATCTCGGGACGGTCCTCCTTCACGACCACGTCGTTCATCCGCTTGAGACCAAGCGAACGAAGGGTGTCACGGTGGTTCTGCTTGCTACCGATGTAGGACTTGGTCTGCGTGATCTTGAGGCGAGCCATCAGGCGCTCACCCCAGCAGCACGCGCCCGCAGCAGGGCAGCGGGGGCCACGTCCTCCAGCGGCAGACCACGACGGGCCGCGATCTCCTCGGGGCGCACGAGGCCCTTCAGAGCGGCAACCGTGGCGTGCACGATGTTGATCGCGTTGTCCGAGCCGAGCGACTTCGACAGGATGTCGTGGATGCCGGCGCACTCCAGGACGGCACGCACCGGGCCACCGGCGATAACGCCGGTACCGGGGGCAGCCGGCTTCAGGAGCACAACGCCGGCAGCCTTCTCGCCCTGGATCGGGTGAGGGATGGTGCCCTGGATACGGGGGACCTTGAAGAAGTTCTTCTTGGCCTCCTCAACACCCTTGGCGATGGCGGCCGGAACCTCCTTCGCCTTGCCGTATCCGACACCTACGGTGCCGTCACCGTCGCCCACCACGACCAGCGCGGTGAAGCTGAAACGACGACCACCCTTGACAACCTTGGCGACACGGTTGATCGCGACGACACGCTCGACGTATGCGCTCTTCTCGACGACGGGGGCGCCGCCGTCGCGCTTACGGTCACGCCGCTCGCCACCGCCGGTGCCGCCGCCGGCGCCGCTACCGCGGCGCTGGGGTCCAGCCATTGGAATTACCTCTCTCGATTACGTCCGTCGACTGAGCCGACGAGCGGCTTAGAAGTCGAGCCCGGCCTCGCGGGCAGCATCGGCCAGAGCGGCGATGCGGCCTGCGTACCGGTTGCCCGCGCGGTCGAAGACGACCGACTCGATGCCGGCGGCCTTGGCGCGCTCGGCGACCAGGGCTCCGACCTTCTTGGCCAGCTCGGTCTTGTCGCCCTCGACGCCCTTGATGGACACGTCGAGAGTGGACGCCGACGCCAGGGTGTGACCCCTGCCGTCGTCGATGACCTGGGCGACCATGTGGCGGTTCGAACGCGTCACTACGAGGCGCGGACGCAGCTCGGTACCAGTGACGCGCTTGCGAACGCGAATCGCGCGGCGCTTACGGGCGGAGGGCTTGTAGGCGTTGCCCTTGCCGATCTTGACAGAAAGACTCATGGCTTACTTACCGCTCTTTCCGACCTTGCGGCGGATGACCTCGCCCGCGTACTTGACGCCCTTGGCCTTGTACGGGTCGGGCTTACGCAGCTTGCGGATCTTGGCCGAAACCTCGCCGACCAGCTGCTTGTCGATCCCGTCCACGTGGAACTTGGTGGGCGACTCGACCACGAAGGAGATGCCCTCCGGGGCCTCGATCAGAATCGGGTGGCTGTAGCCGAGCTGGAACTCCATGTCGGAGCCCTTCGCTGCGACTCGGTAACCAACACCGCTGATCTCCAGCGACTTGCGGTAGCCCGCGGTCACGCCGGTGATCATGTTCGCCACCAGCGTGCGGGAAAGGCCGTGAAGGGCCTTCGACTGACGCTCGTCGTTCGGGCGGGTGACGAGCAGAGTGCCGTCCTCGCCCTTGCCGATCTCGATCGGCGCGGCGACAACGTGGGTGAGGGATCCCTTGGGACCCTTCACCGAGACCGCCTGGCCATCGATGGTGACGTCCACGCCGGCGGGAACCGGGATGGGCAGCCGTCCAATGCGCGACATTGCTGTACCTCCGTTTCCCGAATTACCAGACGTAGGCGAGAACTTCTCCGCCTACGCCCTTCTTGGCGGCCTGCTTGTCAGTGAGGAGACCCGAAGACGTGGAGATGATCGCCACGCCCAGGCCGCCGAGCACCTTCGGCAGGTTGGTGGACTTTGCGTAGACCCGCAGGCCCGGCTTGCTGATCCGCTTGATGCCAGCGATCGAGCGCTCACGGTTGGGGCCGAACTTGAGCTCGATGGTCAGCTTCTTGCCGACCTCGTTCTCCTGCGGCTCCTCAACCTTCCAGGAGGAGATGTAGCCCTCCTGCTGCAGGATCTCGGCGACGTGCGCCTTGATCTTGCTGGCCGGCATCGCCACGGTGTCGTGGTACGCCGAGTTCGCGTTACGCAGACGCGTGAGCATGTCTGCGATGGGGTCGGTCATGGTCATGATGGGCCTCAGGCCTCTCTCGCCGTGGTTTCTCCGCGCCAGGTCCCCCCGCCGCACTCCGAGGAGTGCGGGCAGGGGCACAGACGCAGGGGACCTGCGGCGTCGTAAGACTAAGTGCGAGCCCTCCGAAGAAGGTCGACAGCAGCTACGGAGCTGCCGCGACAGGGGGCCCGACCCCACTACCTTACGGGATTCCGTACGAAGCCCCAAAAAAGGGCTCTGTGGGATCGGGCACCACTGCTTCGCTAGCTGACGAGAACTGCCTGGACTACCAGGAGCTCTTGGTCACGCCCGGCAGCTCGCCGCGGTGCGCCATCTCACGGAGGCAGACACGGCAGAGGCCGAACTTGCGGTACACAGAGTGCGGACGACCGCAGCGCTGGCACCGGGTGTAGGCCCGCACGCCGAACTTCGGCTTGCGCTCGGCCTTCGCGATGAGGGACTTCTTCGCCATGTGCGGCTCACGCCTCCTTGAACGGGAAGCCCAGAGCGCGCAGGAGCGCCCGGCCCTCGTCGTCGGTCTGAGCGGTGGTCACGACGGTGATGTCCATACCGCGCTGACGGTCGACCTTGTCCTGGTCGATCTCGTGGAACATAACCTGCTCGGTCAGACCGAAGGTGTAGTTGCCACGGCCGTCGAACTGCTTGGGGGAGAGACCGCGGAAGTCACGGATACGCGGCAGAGCCAGCGACACCAGACGGTCCAGGAACTCCCACATGCGGTCACCACGGAGGGTGACGTGGGTGCCGATCGGCTGGCCCTCACGCAGCTTGAACTGCGCGATGGACTTGCGAGCCTTCGTCACCGCCGGCTTCTGACCGGTGATGGCGGTGAGGTCGCGGATCGCGCCCTCGATCAGCTTGGAGTCGCGGGCGGCCTCGCCCACACCCATGTTGACCACGACCTTGACCAGGCCGGGGATCAGCATGACGTTCTCGTAGGAGAACTCCTCCAGGAGCTGGCCCTTGATCTCGGCGTTGTAACGCGCCTTGAGGCGGGGGGCCACCTTCTCGACGTTCTCGATGGTCGTCTCAGACATCAGATGTCCTCACCGGTTCGCTTGGCAACGCGGATCTTGTTGCCCTCGTCATCGAAGCGGTAACCAACGCGAGTGACGACCTTCTTGCCGTCCTTCTCCACGACCAGCTGCACGTTGGAAACGTGCACCGGGGCCTCGACGGTGACAATGCCACCCTGAGTGCCCTGGCCGGGCTTGGTGTGCTTCTTGACCCGGTTCACACCCTCGACGAGAACCTTGTTGGTCGCGGGCATGGCCTGAATGACCTTGCCCTGCTTCCCGCGGTCCTTGCCGGTGATGACCTGAACCAGGTCACCCTTCTTGATCTTCATGCTGTTCGCCATGGGTTAGAGCACCTCCGGCGCAAGCGAGATGATCTTCATGAACTTCTTGTCACGCAGCTCGCGGCCCACCGGGCCGAAGATGCGGGTACCGCGGGGGTCACCGTCGGTGTTCTTGAGCACGACGGCAGCGTTCTCGTCGAACCGGATGTACGAACCGTCGGGACGACGGCGCGACTTCACGGTACGGACGATGACGCACTTGACGACGTCGCCCTTCTTGACGCTACCGCCGGGGATCGCGTCCTTGACGGTGGCGACGATGACGTCCCCGATGCCGGCGTAGCGGCGACCGGAGCCACCGAGAACGCGGATGCAAAGGATTTCCTTCGCGCCCGTGTTGTCGGCGACACGCAGTCGCGACTCCTGCTGGATCACAGCTTTCTCCTGATCGTCAACGAGAGCTGACGGGCCGGCCGCTGCTCACACCGACGCCCGCGAGGGGCCCGGTGCACATACGGCCGTACCGCATCAACTTCGTTACTTGGCCTTCTCGAGGATCTCGACGACGCGCCAGCGCTTCGTCGCGGACAGCGGGCGGGTCTCCGCGAGGAGGACCCGGTCGCCGATGCCGCAGGCGTTTGCCTCGTCGTGCGCCTTCAGCTTGTTCGTACGGCGGATGACCTTGCCGTACAGAGCGTGCTTGACGCGGTCCTCGACGGCGACGACGACGGTCTTGTCCATCTTGTCGCTGACGACGAGACCCTCACGGGTCTTGCGGAAACCGCGCGCCTCAGTGTCGTTGGTGGTGTTCTCAGTCATCAGGCGTTCTCCACCGTCTCGATGCCCAGCTCGCGCTCGCGCATCAGGGTGTAGATCCGCGCGATGTCCTTACGGACGAGCTTGAGCCGTCCGTGGTTGTCGAGCTGCCCGGTCGCCGCCTGGAAGCGGAGGTTGAACAGCTCCTCCTTGGCCTCACGGAGCTTGGCAACGAGACCCTCGTTGTCCAGCTCGCGGAGGTCAGCAGCCTTGGTGCCGGCCGACATCAGCTCTCACCTGCCTCGCGCCGGATGATCCGGCACTTCATCGGGAGCTTGTGAGCTGCGCGGGTCAGCGCCTCACGAGCCACCTTCTCGTTGGGGTACGACAGCTCGAACATGACCCGACCCGGGTGCACGTTCGCGATCCACCACTCGGGCGAACCCTTACCGGAACCCATGCGGGTCTCGGCCGGCTTCTTGGTGAGCGGACGGTCCGGGTAGATGTTGATCCAGACCTTGCCGCCACGCTTGATGTGACGGGTGACGGCGATACGAGCGGACTCGATCTGCCGGTTCGTCACGTAGGCCGGGGTAACGGCCTGGATGCCGTACTCGCCGAAGGCGAGCTCGGTGCCACCCTTGGCAGCGCCGCGGCGCTTCGGGTGGTGCTGCTTGCGGTGCTTGACCCGACGGGGGATCAGCATGACGGTCAGGCCTCCGTTCCGGTGCTCTCGGCAGCCGGCGTCTCCGTCACAGCCGCGGCCGGAGCCTCGGTGTTCTGGGGACGACGGGCGCCACCACGGGCGCCGCCACGCTCGCCACCACGGCCACCGCGCTCGCCGCCACGCGCGGGGCGGGCGTCGTTGCGGGCCGGGCGGTTGCCCGAGCGGGCAGCAGCGTTCTCGGCGCGGACCTCGGCGATGTTCTTGACGTCGCCCTTGTAGATCCAGACCTTGACGCCGATACGACCGAAGGTCGTCTTGGCCTCGAAGAAGCCGTAGTCGACGTTCGCGCGCAGCGTGTGCAGCGGCACACGACCCTCGCGGTAGAACTCCGAGCGGCTCATCTCGGCGCCGCCGAGACGACCGGAGCACTGGACCTTGATGCCCTTGGCGCCGGACTTCATGGTGCCCTGCATCGACTTGCGCATGGCACGGCGGAACGACACGCGGGAGGACAGCTGCTCCGCGACGCCCTGAGCCACGAGCTGGGCGTCCAGCTCGGGGTTCTTGACCTCGAGGATGTTCAGCTGGACCTGCTTGCCGGTCAGCTTCTCGAGGTCGCCGCGGATGCGGTCGGCCTCGGTGCCACGGCGACCGATGACGATGCCGGGGCGAGCGGTGTGGATGTCGACGCGGACGCGGTCGCGGGTGCGCTCGATCTCAACCTTCGAGATGCCGGCGCGCTCCATGCCCTTCGTCATCATGCGACGAATGGCAACGTCTTCCTTGACGTAGTCCTTGTACAGCTTGTCGGCGTACCAGCGGGACTTGAAGTCCGTGCTGATGCCGAGGCGGAACCCGTGCGGGTTAACCTTCTGGCCCATTACCGGGTCCCTTCCTTGCTGCTGACGACCACGGTGATGTGGCTGGTCCGCTTGCGGATCCGGTAGGCACGGCCCTGTGCACGCGGACGGAACCGCTTCAGGGTCGGGCCTTCGTCAACGTACGCCTCGCTGATGACGAGGTCGTCCACGTTGTTGTGGTTGTAGTTGTGCACGGCGTTGGCAATGGCGCTGTCGAGCACCTTGCCGACCGGCACGGTAGCGGCCTGCGGAGCGAAACGCAGGACCGCCTGGGCCTCCGTGGCGTTCAGGCCACGGATGAGGTCCACCACTCGGCGGGCCTTCATGGGCGTGACGCGGATGTACCGCGCCTGGGCCCTGGCTTCCATGGTTGTCCCCTTGCTGGTGTAAGTCATTGAGTCGGTAATCTCGCTGGCGACTAGCGACGCTTCGACTTGCGGTCGTCCTTGACGTGACCGCGGAAGGTACGCGTCGGCGCGAACTCGCCGAGCTTGTGGCCGACCATCGACTCGGTGACGAACACCGGGACGTGCTTACGGCCATCGTGAACCGCGATCGTGTGGCCGAGCATGGCCGGGAAGATCACGGAGCGACGGGACCAGGTCTTGATGACGTTCTGGGTACCCGCCTCGTTCTGCGCGTCCACCTTCTTGAGAAGGTGGCCGTCGATGAAGGGGCCCTTCTTGAGACTGCGCGGCATCTGACCTGCTCCTAGCGCTTCTTGTTGGTCTTGCGGCGGCGCACGATGAGAGCGTTCGAAGCCTTCTTCGGGCTACGAGTGCGACCCTCCTTCTGGCCCCACGGCGAGACCGGGTGGCGACCACCGGAGGTCTTACCCTCACCACCACCGTGCGGGTGGTCGATCGGGTTCATGGCCACACCACGCACGGTCGGGCGAACGCCCTTCCAGCGCATACGGCCGGCCTTGCCCCAGTTGATGTTCGACTGCTCGGCGTTGCCGACCTCGCCGACGGTCGCGCGGCAGCGCGCGTCCACCAGGCGGATCTCACCGGAGGGCATGCGCAGGTGCGCCATCTTGCCCTCACGCGCCAGCAGCTGGATGCCGGCACCGGCGGAGCGGGCCATCTTGGCACCGCCGCCGGGACGCAGCTCCACCGCGTGGATGGTGGTACCGACCGGGATGTTGCGCAGCGGCAGGTTGTTGCCGGGCTTGATGTCGGCCGCGGGGCCGTTCTCAATCCGGTCGCCCTGGCCGACACCGCGCGGGGCGATGATGTAGCGCTTCTCGCCGTCCGCGTAGTGCAGGAGCGCGATGCGCGCAGTGCGGTTGGGGTCGTACTCGATGTGTGCGACCTTGGCCGGCACGCCGTCCTTGTCGTGACGACGGAAGTCGATCACGCGGTAGGCGCGCTTGTGTCCGCCACCCTGGTGGCGAGCGGTGATACGACCGGCGTTGTTACGGCCGCCCTTGCTGTGCAGGGGGCGAACCAGCGACTTCTCCGGCGTGGACCGCGTGATCTCTACGAAGTCGGCCACGCTGGAGCCGCGACGGCCCGGCGTAGTCGGCTTGTACTTGCGGATGCCCATTTGGCTCTCTCGTCCTCGTCCTTATCGACGACCCGAGTCTCCGTTAGGAGACCGGACCCCCGAAGATGTCGATGCGGTTGCCCTCGGCCAGCGTCACGATGGCGCGCTTGGTGTTCTTGCGCTTGCCAAAGCCCGTCTTGGAGCGCTTGCGCTTGCCCTGACGGTTGAGCGTGTTGACCGACTCGACCTTGACCGAGAAGACCGCCTCGACGGCCTGCTTGATCTGGGTCTTGTTGGCGCCCGGCGACACGACGAACGTGTACTTGTTCTCGTCGAGGAGCGCGTAGCTCTTCTCGGAGATGACCGGCTTCACCAGGACGTCACGGGGGTCCGTGAACGTCTTGCTCGTGATCTCTGCAGCCATCAGGCGGCGCTCCCTTCGAGCTCGCCCTCAGCAGCCACAGCCTTGGCGGACGCGGCGGGACCCGCCACGAAACGCTCGAAGGCAGCCTGGGTGAAGACCACATCGTCGGAGACGAGCACGTCGTAGGTGTTCAGCTGACCGGCGTCCAGGATGTGCACGTTCGGCAGGTTGCGGGCGCTCTTGAGACCCAGCTCGTCGGCACGCTCGACGACGAGGAGGATGTTCTTGCGCTCGGTGATCTTGCCGAACAGGCCCTTGGCGGCCTTGGTCGACGGAGCCTCGGCCGCGATCACGTCGGTGATGACGTGGATGCGGCTGTGGCGGGCCCGGTCGGTGAGCGCGCCACGCAGAGCGGCGGCGATCATCTTCTTCGGGGTCCGCTGCGAGTAGTCACGCGGCTTCGGACCGTGGACGACGCCACCGCCGACGAACTGCGGCGCGCGGGTCGAGCCCTGACGGGCGCGGCCGGTGCCCTTCTGGCGGTACGGCTTGCGGCCGCCGCCTCGGACCTCGCCACGACGCTTCGTCGAGTGGGTGCCCTGGCGGGCGCCCGCGAGCTGAGCGACGACGACCTGGTGCATCAGCGGAATGCTGATCTTGGCGTCGAAGATCTCAGCGGGCAGCTCCAGGCTGCCGGCCTTGTCGCCCGAGGGCGACAGGATGTCAATGGTGCTCATATCCTCACAGCCCCTTCGCCGCAGTGCGGACGAGGACGAGGCCGCCGTTCGGACCGGGGATTGCGCCCTTGATCAGGAGCAGCCCCTTCTCCGCGTCAACGGCATGGACGGTCAGGTTCTGGGTGGTCACGCGCTCGTGGCCCATCCGGCCGGCCATCTTCATGCCCTTGAACACGCGACCCGGGGTGGCGCAGCCACCGATCGAGCCGGGCGAACGGTGCTTGCGCTGCACGCCGTGACCGGCGCCGAGGCCCTTGAAGTTGTGACGCTTCATGACACCGGCGAAGCCCTTGCCCTTGGAGGTGCCGGTCACGTCGACCTTGACACCCGCCTCGAACAGCTCGGCGGTGATCTCCTGGCCGAGGGTGTACTCGGACGCGTCCGAGGTACGCAGCTCGACCAGGTGGCGGCGCGGGGTGACACCGGCCTTGGCGAAGTGACCCGCGAGGGGCTTGTTCACCTTGCGGGGGTCGATCTCGCCGAAACCGATCTGCACGGCGTCGTAGCCGGTGCCATCAGCGGTGTGGACCTGGGTCACGACATTGGGCCCGGCCTTGACGACGGTCACCGGAACGATCCGGTTGTTCTCGTCCCAGACCTGGGTCATGCCGAGCTTCTCGCCCAGGATGCCCTTAATCTGCTTTGCCATCTTCGTCGCGCCTCTCAGAGCTTGATCTCGATGTCGACGCCGGCCGGAAGGTCGAGGCGCATCAGCGAGTCAACGGTCTTCGGGGTCGGGTCGAGGATGTCGATCAGACGCTTGTGGGTGCGCATCTCGAAGTGCTCGCGCGAGTCCTTGTACTTGTGCGGCGAGCGGATGACGCAGTAGACGTTCTTCTCAGTGGGCAGCGGCACCGGGCCCGCGACCTGCGCACCAGTGCGAATGACGGTCTCGACGATCTTCTTCGCCGAGGAGTCAATCACCTCGTGGTCGTAGGCCTTGAGCCGGATGCGGATCTTCTGTCCCGCCATGGCTACTCAGTAGTCCTTTGTGTCGTCTGATGCTTCTGCGGCCGGAGTCATCCGGGTGGATTGGTCCGGTGGTGCCTCTGGGTGGTTACCTCCGACCCACGCGGTCGGGCGTGTCGCCCTCGCGCTTGCAAAAAATCCACCAGGGATCACTCCCTGCGGACTTTTTCCAGCGATCGGCAGGTCTTGCACCCACCAGGTACCGGGTCGAGGCCCTGTCCACGCTTCCCGGAAGATTCCCGTACGTCCGCCCCGCAGCTGCCGCGGTGTCGCTTACACACCACTGCATTCACAAAAAGCACGTGAACACATGAACGGCCATCACGGGAACGACGAGTACGTGGGACTCGCTTCCGGTCCTCCCGGCGGGAGGCGCGCAGCATCGGCACTCAACCGAGCAACTTGGACAT
Source organism: Kitasatospora sp. NPDC057223 (assembly GCF_042669755.1). Taxonomy (NCBI): domain Bacteria; kingdom Bacillati; phylum Actinomycetota; class Actinomycetes; order Kitasatosporales; family Streptomycetaceae; genus Kitasatospora; species Kitasatospora sp. NPDC057223. The sequence goes on from NZ_JBHUWW010000094.1 coordinate 23,016, forward strand.
ACTGCCACAGCTTGCGCCCCGTACGCCAATCGGGGCCGGCAGAGGTCTCCCCCCGCCGGCCCCGATCAAGGCGTCCGGACTACTTCTTCTGCTCGTCCAGCCACGGTGCCGTACGGCCGCAGACGGCCGGCCAGGCCTCGGTCGGCACACCGGCGCACCAGATCAGGTGGTCGTCGGCCGAGGGCTGCCACTCCTTCGTGATGATGTCCGCACAGTCGGAGACCGGCGAGTACCTGGAACAGGTACCGTCCGCCTCCTTGATCGTGTGCGCACGCCACGCGTCGACGCCCATGGAATGGTTGTCGGAGTCGGGCATGTAGCGGTTCACGGACCAGGACGCCCCCATGGTGGCGAACAGTGCGAGCGCACACACCATGCCGACGGCCAGCTGCCTCAGCGGGCGCCGTGGGACCATGCCCGGCGCGCCCGGCCCGGAGACGGCCGCCAGGGTCCGGTCGGCGAAACGGGTGCTCCGCTGGACCGCCGCCATCAGGCCGACCACGGCGAGGATCATCAGGCAGTACAGGATGATCCAGGTGGTGCGGGGGTACAGCTGGATGGACTGCTTGGCGTCCATCTGCGAGGCGAAGTAGAACCGCAGCAGCCAGGCGCTCACCAGGGTGGCCGCCGTCACCCGGACCGCGAGGTGCCGCAGCCCGAGTCCGATGCCGAGACCCACGCCGGCCAGCAGCAGCAGCGCGAAGCCGGTCTGTCCGGCCAGTTCGCCGGCCACCGGCCAGTTGTGGAAGTCGGCCCCGCCCGAACGGTCGGACATCCAGCCCAGCACGTACGCCGGGTCGATGTACACGGTGATGTACGCGTACCGGTCGGGGCTGTCCGCACCCAGGGTCACCAGCTGGTAGAGCAACGGCGCGCCGACCAGGCCGGCGCTGACCAGCAGGACGCCGACGAAGGCGGCCGCACGACGGACCGCCTGGCGCCCCGCGCGCCAGGGGAAGGCGAACAGTGCCAGCACGAACACGCCCGGGGCCGACCAGAGGTACCAGCCGGAGTACCAGAGGAACAGCAGGCCGAAGGTCACTCCGAAGCCCAGACCGCGCAGCACGGCGGAACGCAGCGGCAGGTCACCCGCCCTGCGCAGGTCGCGGAAGGTGCCGACCAGCAGCGGGATGAGCACGATCATCACCACGTGGCTGTACGGCCGGATCGGGTCCAGGAACACGACGGCGGAAGGCACCGCGATGAGCAGGGCCCAGAACGGACGCAGCACCAGGCGCCAGGCGAGGTAGCTCATCGGTCCGACCAGGGCGCTGAAGAAGATCTGCAGGTCCTGCAGGGCGAAGCCCTCACCGCCGACGCCGCCGTAGCGGATGTCCGACCAGGCCGCCACCGCGGCGGGGAAGCCCGGCGGGTAGACACCCGGCAGGCCCTTGCCGTCCAGCATGTAGGTGGCCATGTGGATCAGTACGCTCGGGTCGCCCTCCTGGCCGCCCAGCGGCCAGGGAGTGCCGTGCAGCGCGACGACGACGCCACCGGCGATGACACCGGTGGAGAGCCCCGCGATCGCGGCGCAGACGAGCCGCTGGGTCACCTGGTGGCGACGGAGCGAGCCCCGGTAGGCGGTGTAGAGGAGCAACGCGAGGACGGGGATCCCGACCAGTGCCGCGTACTCCTGGATCTTGGCCAGTCCGCTCACCTGGGCGAGCCGGACGAGCGGATTCACGTTGATGCGGGTGCAGAGCAGAGTGAAGCCGAGCGCCGCGCCGAGACTGACGAGTACTTCGGCACCGATGAGGATCCCCGGCCTGGACAGCAGGCCCCGGTCCCCCGACCCGGTCGTGGCGGTCGCGCCGGAGCCCGGCCCGCCTTTCAGGTCCTTCGATGAAACACTGCTGACCACATCAGGGGCCAGATCAGTCATGTCGGTCCACTTCCGTCGTGCGGCTCCGCCGCTGAGCGAGGCAGGCAGCTCTCCCCTCCTGCCGTGATGGGACGGACATCCGCCGGCACGCGTCGTGGTGATGTCCGGCGAACGACCTGAGGATCACCTGCCCAACCGCGCTGCCCCGGTCGACGCACGGTGGACCCGCCTCGAAATTCTCGCATGCGTACCAACGTTCACACCAAACCCACATCCGGCACGGAACGGGCATAAAGGTGGCTACTGACTAGCACTTACCGTCAGGAGCGAACTTCGGGCACTTGCCGTCAGGAAGCGGCGTAGTCTGCGCAGTCCACCCGAAGAGTCCCCAGGAGTGCTGGTTCGCGGGCATGAAACGGTCGACGGTCGACGAGCCGGCCGAAGCGAAGAAGAACGCCAGCGCGCACAGGACCGCGCCGCTCGTCCGCAGTGCCGGACCGGCCACCGGCCTTGGCGCACCGTCAGCCGCCGCACGCTGGGCCAGGACCTTCTGACTCAGCAGGTAGGCGGCCATGCCGCAGAGGATGATCCCGCAGTACAGCAGTTCCGCGGAGGTCCGCGGGTAGAGCTGGACCAGCTGGTCCCGCTCCATGTGCGAGGCGAACCAGTACCGCAGCCCGAGGGCGCCGAGCATGCACAGGGCGGCGAGCTGCACCACCGGGACGCTCGACCCCAGCCAGAGGGCGACGCCCAGGCCGGCGATCAGTAGCAGCATGAACACGCCGACACCACCGAGCTCGCCCGGCAGCGGCCAGGCCGAGTCGGCGAAGGCACCGGGCTGGTCGCCCTGCCACATCGCGAAGTACGCGGGGTCGGTCGCGGTGTCGAAGTACATATAGGTGTCCGGCGTGTCCGAACCCGAGAGCAGCCGGCCGAGATACGAGCCGCTCAGCAGGAGGAAGGCCGTGGCCGTCGCGCCCAGCAGGATCGCGACGCGCAGCAGGGCGTCCCGCCCCTGCCGGCCGACCTTGGCCAGGGTGAGCGCCAGGCAGGCGAACACCCCTGGCGCCGACCAGACGAACCACCCCGAGTACCAGAGGAACAGTCCGGCGATCGCGACGCCGTAGCCGGCTCCGGTCAGCAGCGCGGCCCGGCGTGAACGGCCCGGCGAGGCGAGCAGGCTCGCGATGAACTTGGCGAGCACCGGTATGAGGATCAGCAGGGCGACGTCGACGTACGGCTTGGCCGCGTGGACGATCGGGAAGACCGAGATCACACCGATGCCGAGCGCCCAGAGCGGGGGCAGGACGAGCCGCCAGGCCAGGTACACGGCGGGGCCGGTGAAGGCGATCAGCAACAGGCCGAGAATCTTCAGGGCGGCGCCGGGCCGGCCGGGGTTGAAGATCTCGGTCCAGTAAGCCAGCAGGTGCGGGAAGAGCGGCGGGTAGACACCGGAGATCGGGCGGCCGTTCAGGATGTCGTCGACCCAGCGCTGGAGCTGTCCGGAGTCACCGCGGGTGCCGTTGAGCGGCCACGGGGTTCCGGTCAGGATGACCGCGATACCCCCGGCGTAGAGGCCGGTGGCGAGGCCGGCGAGGGAGCCGCAGGCCAGCCGGAGGGCGACCGGACGGGAAACCCAGCGGCTCAGCCCCGCCCAGACCAGGGCGATGACCACGAAGGCCAGCAGGAAGCGCAGCTGGAGCGCGGCCAGGCCGCTCACCTGGCCTATTCTCGTCATCGGGTTGACCCTGATGAACATGCACAGCCAGGTGAAGGCGATGGCCACGGATCCGCCGGCGGCAGCCTCCAGAACACCCGGGCCCAACTTCCGGAGCAGGCTCGTCCGCTCCGGTGGAGCCTCCAGTTGCTCAGGCGTCCGGACCATCGTCGCTGTGACCGTCATGAAAGCTGCTCTCCGAACACGATAGGAACCAACCCCGCCTGAGCGGCCCCGCTGACCTGCCTACCGTGCCTAGCGCTGTCCGACCTCGACGCCGGAGGCCTCGTGCTCGTCCCCGAACCGGCCCTCGTTGACGCGCTGGCCGTCGTTGACGGCGATCGCGCGGGCGAGGTCGGTGAGCTTCTTCTCCAGCGAGCGGAATCGCATGAAGGTGTTGAGCGTCATGAAGGCCATCGCCACCACGAGCAGGTAGAGCACCAGGTCGGTGCCGCGGCCGACGCCGAGCTGGTTGGCGACCCAGGTGACGTCCTGCGGGCGGAACACCGCGTAGATGTTGGCGATCACGAATGCCGCGAAGGCCATCCGCTTCCACGCCCGGGTGTGCGCGGCGTCCCAGCGGCGCACGAACATCAGCACCAGCGAACCGGTACCGACCAGGAGCAGCAGCTGGATCCAGAGGTACTTCATTTGCGGCCACGCTCCCGGAGCGAAATGTCGAAGAGGATGTTGACGCCATTGATGAGGGACTGGCCCTTGGAGCGGGAGTACTCGGTGTAGAGGATGTCCACCGGGACCTCCATGACGCGCAGGCCCGAGGCGGCCAGGAAGGCCACGAGCTCGGAGGCGTGCGCCATGCCGTTCATCGTGATGCGCACCTTGGCCGCGGCGTGGCGGTTCAGGACGCGGAGACCGTTGTGCGAGTCGGTCAGGTTGAGCTTGCGGGCGGTGGGGCTGACGGTCGCGGCCGTCCGCAGGACGACCCGCTTGATCCACGGGACCTCGCCGGTCTGCTCGATGAACCGCGAGCCGAGCACCACGTCGGACTCGTCGGCCCGCAGCAGCGCGACCATCTTCTCGACGTCGGGCGTCTGGTGCTGGCCGTCGGCGTCGAAGGTGGCGAAGTACTGCGCGCCCGGCTGCTTCAGCGCGTACGCGAGGCCGGTCTGCAGGGCCGCGCCCTGGCCGAGGTTCACGGGGTGCTGGACCAGGTGGGCACCGGTGGTCATGATGTGCTCGGCCGAGTTGTCCGTGCTGCCGTCGTCGACCACGACGATGTTCGGGAAGACCTTGCGGGCGCCCTCGATAACCTCGGCGATGACGGTTCCCTCGTTGTAGGCGGGGATGACCAGCCACACGTCGTCATAGTCGGACATCAAGGCTCCATGCCGCAGCCGCCGGCCGCAAGTTTCAGGGTGTGCAGGTGTGAGAACGGGCCACGGTGCCCTTGACGTGTCGTCATACCGAGTCCACCAGCGAGCGCGGGGAGGAGGCGTCCGCCCCCGCACCCCCGGCCGGCGGTACCCGGAGGAAGCTGAACCACACCGCGACGAACATGCATACGACAGCGGCCAGCGAACCAAGAGTGTAGGCGAGACAGACCCGGGTCGCGATCGGCCCCGGTACCAGGGTGGTCACGATCAGCGCAACGGTGCCCACCGCCCAGCCCAACAACTGGAGCCGGTGCCGGTGCAGCACCAGGAGTGCCTGGCCGAGAACCATCGCCAGCATGTAGCAGAGGGTACCGGCGGACATCCAGAAGAAATCGAGCGACCCGAGGACGTCGTCCGCCTTGAACAGCACCTGGATCAGCCACGGGCCGAGGATGGTGGCCGGGATGCCGCCCGCCACACCCAGCACGACGACGACCCCGCAGGTGCGGCCGAGCAGTTTGGAGAAGCCCGTACGGTCCCCGGCGGCGGCCGCCGCGGACAGGCCGGCCAGCAGCGAGGCCTGCAGGGAGCCGAAGACGAACAGCGGGACCCTCGCCAGCACCACCGCGTTCAGCAGGCCGGCCACCAGTGCCGCGTCGTCCGGCGCCAGCAGCTGGGTGCTGACCACCGCCGCGTTCACCACGACCTGGGAGAGCAGGGTCGAGCAGACCAGCGGCGCGAGGCCGGAGGTCAGCGCAGTCCAGCCGACCGACGGGCCCGAACGGACACCGGCGAGCAGCGGCCGGAGCGTGACAACCACCGCGATGACCGGTGCGACGGTCAGGATCAGTGCGAACGCCAGCGGCGACTTCACGCCGGCCAGCGCGCAGCCGGCGGCGAGCACGATCCGCAGCGCGCCGTCCACCGCGAGCTGGGTGCCGTAGGCGCCGAACCGCCCGAGGCCCGCGAGGACACCGCGCGTGACGTTCCCGGCCGCCATCGCGACGAAGGCCGCGGCGAGCGCCGCGACCATGTCGACCCGGCCGTCGAAGAAGGTGTCCGCGAGGGGTCTGACCGCCACGGCCATCGCGGCCGTCAGCAGCCCGAGCATCAGGGCGGTGATGACGAGGATGCGCCGCAGCACCGGTGCGACGCCCTGGTTGCCGACCATCCGGGCGGCGACGATCCGGGTGAGTTCCTGCTCGACCGGGAAGAACAGCCCCAGGCCGACGGACATCAGGATCGTCCAGAGCAGCGAGACGGACGCCATGTCCGGCTTGCTCAGGCTGTACCCGGCCGCCATCAGGTGCGCGTACGACGCCGCCCCGAGCAGCACCGTGCCGCCGATCACCAGCTGGGTGCCCGGGGGGAGCGCGCCGAGGACCTTCGCCAGTGGCGAGCGCCGGCCGGCCACCGTACTGCCCTGGCCGCTCACGACTGCTGCGCGGCCTTCACCTTGAGCGGCTCCCACCAGGCGCGGTTCTCGCGGTACCAGTCGATCGTCGACGCGAGCCCCTCCTCGAAGGTGACCTGCGGCTCGTAGCCGAGCTCCTCGCGGATCTTGCTGATGTCGAGGGAGTAGCGCAGGTCGTGGCCCTTGCGGTCCTGGACCCGGTCGACCATGTCCCAGCCGGCGCCCGCGGCGTCCAGCAGCAGGCCGGTGAGCTCCTTGTTCGTCAGCTCGACACCGCCGCCGATGTTGTACACCTGGCCGGCGCGGCCCTTGCGGAGCGCCAGGTCGATGCCGCGGCAGTGGTCGGCCACGTGCAGCCAGTCGCGGATGTTGCCGCCGTCGCCGTACAGCGGGACGCGCTTGCCGTCGATCAGGTTGGTGGTGAAGAGCGGGATGACCTTCTCGGGGAACTGGTACGGCCCGTAGTTGTTGGAACAGCGGGTGACCACCACGTCCATGCCGTGCGTCCGGTGGTAGGCCAGCGCGAGCAGGTCCGAACCGGCCTTGGAGGCCGAGTACGGGGAGTTCGGCGCGAGCGGCCACTCCTCCGTCCAGGAGCCCTCGGTGATCGAGCCGTAGACCTCGTCGGTCGACACGTGGACGAAGCGGCCGACGCCGTGCTTGCGGGCCGCGTCCAGCAGGACCTGGGTGCCGACGACGTTCGTCATCACGAACGGGCCCGCGCCGAGGATCGAGCGGTCCACGTGGGACTCGGCGGCGAAGTGCACGACCGCGTCGTGACCGGGCATCACCTGGTCGACGGCGTCCACGTCGCAGATGTCGCCGCGGACGAAGGTGTAGCCCGGGTGGCCGGCGACCGGGGCGAGGTTCTCCTCGACGCCGGAGTAGGTCAACTTGTCGAACACGGTCAGCTGGGCCGCCGGATCGTCCGCCAGCAGCGAACGTACGAACTGGGAACCGATGAATCCGGCGCCGCCGGTCACGAGGATACGCATAGTGCGGCCGAGTATAGTGCCCGCGAACTAGGGGCTCCGCCCAGGTCCGGCACCTGCTGACGGGGCTCGGTTGCCTCGGCGGTGTACGCGCCACGTAAGGTGGCCCCCATGCGCGGCATTCTTCTTGCGGGCGGCACTGGGTCCCGCCTCTGGCCTCTGACTCGGGCCGTATCGAAGCAACTTCTCCCAGTGTTCGACAAGCCGATGATCTACTACCCGCTCTCCACGCTCATCATGGCGGGGATCCGGGAGATCCTGATCATCACCACGCCGCAGGACCGGGACCAGTTCGAGCGGCTGCTCGGCGACGGTTCCCAGTTCGGCCTCGACCTCCAGTACGCGGTGCAGGAGCGGCCCGAGGGCATCGCCCAGGCGTTCGTGCTCGGCGCCGACTTCATCGGCGACCAGCCGGTCGCGCTGATCCTCGGCGACAACATCTTCCACGGCAGCGGCCTCGGCACCCGGCTCGCCCAGCGCACCGACCCGCGCGGCGGCATGGTCTTCGCCTACCCCGTGGCGGACCCGACGGCCTACGGCGTGGTCGAGTTCGACGAGCAGGGCCAGGTCATCTCCATCGAGGAGAAGCCGGCCAAGCCGAAGTCCCGCTACGCGGTGCCCGGCCTCTACTTCTACGACAACCGCGTCGTGGAGATCGCCCGGACGATCACGCCCAGCGCCCGCGGCGAGCTGGAGATCACCGCCGTCAACGACGCCTACCTGCAGGCCGGCGAGCTCCAGGTCACCGTCCTGGACCGCGGCACCGCCTGGCTGGACACCGGCACCTTCGTCTCCATGGTCCAGGCCTCGGAGTTCGTCCGGGTGATCGAGGAGCGCCAGGGCTTCAAGATCGGCTGCGTCGAGGAGGCCGCCTGGCGGGCCGGGTTCCTCGGCTCCGCCGAGCTGCGCGAACTGGCTGGTCCGCTGCTGAAGAGCGGCTACGGCGAGTACCTGCTGGAACTGCTGGACGAGGAGAACAACCGGTGAAGTTCCGCGAGCTTTCCATCGAGGGCGCCTGGGAGATCACCCCCCAGCAGCACGGGGATCCGCGCGGACTGTTCATGGAGTGGTACCGCTTCGATCACCTGGCGGCCGCCGTCGGGCACCCCCTGCGGCTGGCCCAGGCCAACCTCTCGGTGTCCGCCAAGGACGTGGTGCGCGGCATCCACTTCGCCGACGTCCCGCCCGGCCAGGCCAAGTACGTCACCTGCGTCCGCGGCGCCGTGCTCGACGTGGTCGTCGACCTGCGGGTCGGCTCCCCCACCTTCGGCCGCTACGAGTTCGTCCGGCTGGACGACGTGGACCGCCGCGCGGTCTACATCTCCGAGGGCCTCGGCCACGGTTTCTGCGCGCTCTCCGACGACGCCACCCTGTCGTACGTGTGCTCCGAGACCTTCAACCCCACCGGCGAGCACTCGGTGCACCCGCTCGACCCCGACCTCGGGATCGACTGGCCGGCCGGCACCCCGCAGCTGTCGGCCCGCGACGCCGCGGCCCCCTCGCTCGCCCAGGCCATCGAGTCGGGCCTGCTGCCCGACTACGAGCAGTGCCTGAGCTACCGCCAGTCGCTGCGCGAGCAGTAGTCCTCGCCTCCACCACCTCCGAAGATCTGGTGCGCCGACCATGACAACTCTTGACATCATGCTGCCCTACTACGGCAACGTCGCGCTGATGCAGGCGGCCGTGAACAGCATCCTCGCCCAGAGCGATCCGAACTGGCGCCTGACCGTGGTGGACGACGGCAAGGAGCCCGACGTCCCCGGCTGGTTCGCCGGACTGGGGGACGAGCGCGTCTCGTACCAGCGCAACGAGAAGAACCTCGGCGTCACCGGCAACTACCGCAAGTGCCTGGGCCTCGTGCGCGAGGAGCACTTCGTCATGATGGGCACCGACGACATCATGCTGCCCGAGTACGTCGCGACCGTCCGCGCGGCGCTCGCCGAGCGGCCCGGCACCGGCATGATCCAGCCCGGTGTCCAGGTCATCGACGGGGAGGGCGCGCTCAGCGACGGCCTGGTCGACCAGGCCAAGCGGCGGCTGTACGCGCCGAAGGTCCAGGGCACCCTGCTGATGAGCGGCGAGGAGCTCGCCACCAGCCTGCTGCGCGGCAACTGGCTCTTCTTCCCGTCGATCTGCTGGCGTACCGAGGCCGTCCGCACCGCCGGGTTCCGCGACAACCTCGAAGTCACCCAGGACCTCGCCCTCGTCATCGACCTCCTGGTGGCCGGCGAGCAGATGCTGATCGCGGACGCGGTGTGCTTCCAGTACCGCCGCCACGCGGTGAGCATCTCCTCGCAGCAGGCCTTCACCGGCGCCCGGTTCGCCGAGGCCAACCGCTTCTTCATGGACGTCGCCGACCGCCTCGACGCGCACGGCTGGCCGCAGGCCGCCAAGGCCTCCCGGCGGCACGTCTCGTCCCGGCTGCACGCGCTGACCATGGTGCCCGGCGCGCTGAAGAACCGGCAGAGCGAAGGCGCCCGCACGCTGCTCCGGCACGTGGCCGGCTCCGACCACCGCTGACCGCGGGCACCCCTCACTCCCACCCACACCCGGAGCCCACAGGCCATGGCCGCTAGCAGCTCAGCCCTCCCCCGGATCGCCGTCCTCGGCGGCACCGGCTTCATCGGGCGCACCATCCTCGACACGCTCGCCGGCCGCGGGCACCACCTGCTCACCATCGCGCGCAAGGAGCCGGCCACCCCGCTGCCCGGCGACTTCGCCCGGCTCGACCTGACCCTCGACCCGCCCGCCGCGCTCGCCGGGCTGCTGGCCGAGCACCGGATCGACGTCGTGGTCAACGCGGCGGGCGGCATGTGGGGGCTCACCGACGAGCAGATGGTCGGCGCCAACGTCGGCATGGTCGCCCAGCTGCTCGAAGCACTGCGGAGCATGACCGCCGCACCGCGCCTGGTGCACCTCGGCACGGTGCACGAGTACGGGCTCTGCCCGATCGGGGTCAGCCTGGCCGAGGACTCCGAGCCCCACCCGTCCATGGTCTACGGGCAGTTGAAGCTGCAGGCCACCGAGCTGATCGCCGAGGCCGTCCGCGGGGGCCTGGACGCGGTGGTGCTGCGGCTGGGCAACGTCGTCGGCGCGGGCCAGCCCTCGCACAGCCTCCTCGGCGTGATGGCCGGCAAGCTCGCCGCGGCGCGGGCCGCCGGCGAGAGCGCGCAGCTCTCGCTCGCCCCGCTGACCGCCCAGCGCGACTTCGTCGACCTGCAGGACACCGTCGACGCGATCGTGGCGGCGCTCGCCCCCGCGCCGCAGGCGCCGCCGGTGCTGAACGTCGGTCTCGGCCGGGCCAGCTCGGCCCGCGAGCTCGTCGACCTGCTCATCGAGGTCAGCGAGGTGCCCGCCGAGATCACCGAGGTGCCCGCCCCCGAGGGCAGCGGCCCGGAGACCGAGTGGCAGCAGCTGGACATCACCGCCATCACGAAGGCACTCGGCTGGGAGCCGAAGCGCAGTCTGAAGGAGGCCGTCACGGCTCTGTGGGCCGCGGCATCGGCCACCGATGCCGCCGGCAGTACCGCTCCCTAACAATTCGATCAGCCCGGTGAGGGATTCCGCCACGCGTCGGTAGGATCCGACAAGGGCCCGTTCGGGCCTGTGCGCCGGGGCGGACTCCCGTGCACCCCTTCCAGGAAAGCATGATCCTCCCCATGTCACGCAGGCTTTCCCCGCCCGACGGGTCACCATCCCGCGGCAAGCGGCACGGCGCCGGCACGGCCCGGCCCGGCCGGCTCACCCGCGCACTGCCCGGCTACCGCGGGACGCTGGCCGAGCTGTACTCCTCGCGTGCCAACAGCTTCGGCCTGCTCCGGCTGCTGCTGGCCTCCTCGGTCGTGCTCTCGCACATGTACCCGATCGCCTGGGGCCGCCTGGACCCGCTCTGGCTGCACAGTGGCATGCAGACCGACATCGGGAAGATGGCCGTCGTCGGCTTCTTCGTGCTCTCCGGCTTCATGATCACGGGGAGTGGGGCCCGCAGCACGTCCGGCCGCTACGCCTGGCACCGCGCGCTGCGGATCCTGCCCGGTCTCTGGGGCTCCCTGCTGCTGTCCGCACTGGTCATCACGCCCTACCTGTACCACTGGCTGACCGGGAACTGGTCCGGCTTCTGGTCCCACCCGCAGGGTCCCTGGTACTACCTCAAGGGCACCTGGAACACCTCGATCAGCACCGGCTGGGACATCTCCGGCGTGATGGGCGAGGGCCGCAAGCGCGGCACCAACTTCGACCCGGGCGTGAACGGCGCCCTGTGGTCGCTGAAGTACGAGATCCTCTGCTACGTCGTGGTGGGCCTGATGGCGGCCGGCGGCGTGCTCCAGCGGGCGCGCAAGTTCGTCCCGCTGCTCGCGCTGGCCCTCGGCGGCCTGATCCTGCGGGACTGGGTGAACGCGCCGACCCTGCGCGGGATCCCCGGTGACCTGGGCTCCGCCGTCCAGGTCCCCTTCCTGGGCGCGATGTCGGTGCACTTCATCATCCACCTGGTGTTCGTGTTCATGATCGGCGCGACGTTCCAGCTGTACCGCGAGCGGCTCCCGATCCACGACGGCCTGGCCCTGGTCTGCGCACTGGTCCTCGGCGGCACCCTGTGGGGCGGCGGCCTGTTCTTCTTCGGCTACCCCGCCTTCGCCTACCTGCTGCTCTGGCTCGCCGTGCGACTGCCGCGCCCGTTCCAGCGGTTCGGCCGCAAGCGCGACTTCTCCTACGGCATCTACATCTACGGGTTCACCGTCGAGCAGTCGCTCGCTCTGCTCGGCTACGCCAAGTACGGCAAGGTGGAGTTCCTCGCGCTCGCCATGGCCGGCACGGTGGTCCTCGCCGCGCTCTCCTGGTACCTCGTCGAGTCGCCGATGATGCGCCTCAAGAACTGGACGCCCTGGCCGGTGCGCAAGCTGGCGGAACGCCGGCAGCGCAACCGCCCGGTGGAGCCCGTGGAGCACGCCGCCGCAGCGCCCGCCGCTGCTGCACCGGCCGAGGCCGGGGAGCCGCAGGCTGTCCGGCCGCCCACCGTCTCCGCCTGACGGGCCCGCCCGGGAGCCCCGCTCCGAACACTGTCGAACGCGCCTGCCGCCGGTCCCTCGGACC
>NZ_JBHUWW010000095.1:0-35318 GCF_042669755.1 Kitasatospora sp. NPDC057223
GTCCCGGTTCGCGCCGTAGAAGGGGGTGCTGAGGTCTTGGTAGAACTGTGAGCGGTCGGCGGCGACTCCGGCGCGGATGCCGTCGAAGGCCTCGATGGGGGTGCCCTCCGGGTTGGCGGGGGTCCTGAGCATCAGCGGCGGGACGGCGCCCAGCAGGACGGCCCTGGAGACCCGGGCTGTGCCGTGCCGGCCCAGGTAGCGGGTGACCTCGCCGCCGCCGGTGGAGTGGCCGACCAGGACGGCGTCCCTCAGGTCGAGCCGCTCGATCAGCTCGGCCAGGTCGTCGGCGTACCGGTCCATGTGGTTGCCGTCCCAGGTCTGGCTGGAGCGGCCGTGCCCGCGCCGGTCGTGGGCGATCGCGCGGAAGCCGTGCGAGGCGACCAGGTGGGCCTGGTTGTCCCAGGCGTCCGCGTTCAGCGGCCAGCCGTGGCTGAAGACGACCGGGCGGCCGCTGCCCCAGTCCTTGTAGAAGATCTCGGCGCCGTCGCGGGTGGTGATCGTGGGCATGGTGGTCCTTCGGTCGGTGTCCGGGTGGCGGGGCATGCCCCCAAAGGGACTCGTTCGCTCGTTGCCTCGTACCTGCAGTCTTGCCCGCGGCTCCGCGACACGTACGCGGTCGTACGGCCGCACTCCGCCGACCGGGTGAACATCGCGGACCTCCTGGCCGGGCGGGCCCCCGCCGCCCCCGCAGCCGTTCTCAAACCGCTTTCGAACCGGCGGGCAACCGGCGGGCCGGAGGATCGGTCTGTAGCCGGCCCGGCTGCCCCTCGAAGGGAGCGATTCGCGTGCATCTGCTGGAGATCCTGAGGTTCAGGCCGGTCCCCGCCGCTGCGGTCTACTTCGGGCTCACCCGGCGGTGCCCCCTGCACTGCCGCCACTGCTCCACCGAGTCACTGATGGACAGTGAGCAGTTCCCGGCGAAGATGTTCCTGCGGTTCGCGGACACCTTCACCGAGCACAACCGGCCCGAGCTCACCCTGATGTCGGGCGGCGAGGCGCTGCTGCGGCCGGGGCTGGTACGCAACATCGCCGACCGGGCACGGGCGGTGGGCTCGCGCAGCTACGTCCTGTCCGGGCTGTACTTCGCGCAGAAGCCGCGGATCCCCAAGGCCGTACGGGCCGCCATCGAGGCGGTGGACCACTTCGCCGCCAGCACCGACCGGTTCCACGAGGAGGAAGTCCCGCGGGCGGCGGTCTTCCGGGTGCTGCACGAGCTGCTGGACGCCGGCAAGGACGTCAGCCTGCAGATCACCGGCGAAGGGCCGGACGACCCGTACCTGGCCGACATCACCGCCGAGGTGCGGCGCGAGTTCGACGACCGGGTGCCGATGCTGGTCGTCCCGCTGTCCCCGGTGGGGCGGGCCCGGGAGTGGATGGACCAGCACCCGCAGGCCTCCTACCCGGCCACCGCCGCGCCCTGCTCGCTCGCCTGCTGGCCGGTCATCGGCTTCAACGGGCAGGTGACGTCCTGCGGCAACCAGGACGTCATGGACGGCAAGGTGCCACTGCCCGCCCACCTCTTCCTCGGGCACATCGCGCGCGACGACTGGGAGACGATCAGGCGCAGGACGCTGGAGTCCCCGATGGTCGGCGCCGTGCGGACGTACGGGCCCGAGTACCTCGCGGAGCGCTTCGGCGGCCTGAGCAGCTGCGACGGGTACTGCCAGACCTGCTGGAAGCTCTCCACCACGCCCGGCGTCAAGGAGGGCGTCAAGCAGCTGACGCTGCTGCCGTCCACCATCGCCATGCGGCAGCTGGTGGAGCAGGTCTCGGTGGACAGCGGGCCGCTGGGCTTCGCCCGGCGCTTCGGCATCGCGGCCTACGCCGACCTGGTGACCCTCGGCGACGGCGCCCGCCGGGACCTGGCGGTCACCGGATGACCGGGCCCGGCGCGGAGCGGCTGACCCACGCCGGGATCAACCGGATCCGCCAGACGCGCGGGGCCACCGCCCTGCTGTTCATCACCGACCGCTGCCCGGTGGGATGCGGCCACTGCTCGGTCGACTCCCGGCCGGACAGCCCGCGGATCACCGACTTCGCGCTGTTCGAGCAGATCGTCGACCAGCTCTGCGCCGACCCGGCCCGGACCATGATCGGGGTCTCCGGCGGCGAGCCGTTCGTCGAGCGGCGCGGGCTCGGCCTGGCCGCCCGCCGGATCACGGACGCCGGCAAGGACCTCGTCGTCTACACCAGCGGCGTCTGGGGGAAGGCCGCGGACCCGCCGCGCTGGATCCACCAGGTACTCGAACGCTGCCGCTGCGTGTACCTCAGCACCGACGCCTACCACGAGGCCGGCGCCGGGCCGGAGCAGTTCACCAACGCGGCCAGGGCCGTGGCCGGCCACGGACTGCCCGTCATCGTCCAGGTGGTGGACCAGGGCGACGCCCTGGACCGGGCCGAGGAGCTGCTCGTCCGGGCCTTCGGCGCCGCCTGGCCCGACTTCGCCGAGCTGGTCCCGACCCAGGGGCTGCCGCACGGCCGCGGAGCAGCGGTGTTCGAACGGACGGCGCGGGTGCCCGGACGGACGCTCGGCGCCTGCGAGCTGGTGGTCTCACCGGTGGTCCGGTACGACGGGCGGGTCACCGCCTGCTGCAACGAGTCCGTCCTGATGGGCGGCGGCCCGGCCGCGCTGCGCCGCCAGTGCGGCAGCGGAGCCGAAGTCGGCGCGGCCGTCGAGGAGTTCCAGCAGAACCCGCTGTACCGCGCGATGGGCAGCGTGGGCGGCGGGGTCCTGACCCGGCACCCGCGCTTCACCGATCTGGCCGACCGTCACTTCTCCGACGTCTGCGGCCTCTGCTGGACGATGACCCGGCGGGTCGTCCCCGAGCAGGACGACCCGCTGCTGAGCGCGATCGACCTGCTGGGAAGGGGCGTACAGGTATGAGCACCGTCGCACCGGCCACCGCCGTACCGGGCACCCGCAGCCACAGCGAGGTGGTCCGCGGGAAGATCGGGCTGCTGATGCCCGGCTTCTCCGCCCTGACCTCGCGGCTCTGGACGTCCCCGGCCGTGGCCGAGCTGTACCCGCGCTACCTCCGCCTGCTGCACACGGCGATCCGGGCCACCGTCCCGCTGATGGACCTCGCGCTGGAGCGCGCCGAGGCCCTCGCGCCCACCGACCCGGTCGCCGCCGGGCTCACCGGGTACCTGGCGCGGCACCGGCGCGAGGAGCGCGGGCACGACGAGTGGGTGCGCGAGGACCTCGCCGCGATCGGCCGCGACCCCGACGAGGTGCTGCGCGCGATGCCGGGCCCGGCCGTGGCCAACCTGGTGGGTGCGCAGTACTACTGGATCCGGCACCACCACCCGGTCTGCCTGCTCGGCCACATCGCCGTCCTGGAGGGCTACCCGCCCTCCCCCGCACTCGCCGGGTACCTCCGGGAGCGGACGGGCTACCCCGCCGACGGGTTCCGCACGCTGCACCGGCACGCCACCCTCGACATCCGGCACCGGGACGAACTCCTGCGCACCATCGACGGGTTGCCGCTCACGCCGGAGCACCACACGGCGATCGGGGTGAGCGCGCTGCACACCCTGCAGACCACCACGGTGCTGTTCGAGGAACTGCTCGCCACGGAGTCCGCACCCGCCGCACGGCCGGCCTGAGACGGGAGGCGGCAGATGGCAGGCACCGGGTTCTTCTCCGCACTCTCGCACCGGCAGTACCGGCTGCTCTTCGCCGGCCACGTGCTCTCCAGCTTCGGCGACTGGATCGACTTCGTCGCCCTGGTCTCCCTGGTCGCCTACCGGTGGGACGCGGGGGCGGGCGGCCTGGCGGCGGTCTCGGCGGCCGCCGCGGTGCCCTGGCTGGTGCTGGCCCCGCTCTCCGGGGTCTGGGCCGACCGGCTGCCGCAGAAGCAGGTGATGATCGCCTGCGACCTGGCCCGCGCCGCGCTGGTGCTCGGCTACCTGCTGGCGCCCGGCCTGCCGGTGCTGCTGACCCTGCTGGTCGCCAAGGTCGCCGTCGGCACGCTGTTCCTGCCGGCCCAGCAGTCGACCCTGACGCTGGTCGTCCCGAAGTCCTCGCTGCTGGCCGCGAATTCGCTGAGCGGGTTCGTGACCCAGGTCTGCAAGGTGGCCGGGCCGGCGCTCGGCGGCGTGCTGCTCGCGGTGGCCGGCCCGCACGGCGCGTTCGTGGTGGACGCGGCGACGTTCGCGGCCTCGGCGCTGATCCTCTCCCGGCTGCGGCTGCCGCAGCGGGCGGCGGGCGGGGCCGGGAGCGGGGCAGAAGCGGCCGAACGCGGGCGGTTCCGGCGGGAGTTGCGGGAAGGCTTCGTCTTCGTCCTCGGCAACAGGGTGCTGCTGATCGCGGTCGCCAGCCTCTCCGCCACCGTCTTCCTGGTGCTCGCCTTCGACACCCTCTCGCCCCTGGTGCTGATCGAGCTCGGGGTGGCGAAATCCCTGTACGGGCCCGCCATCGCGGCGGTGGCCGTCGGCGCGGTCGCCGGGACGGTACTGGTCGGCCAGTGGGGCCGGCGCTGGAACGCCTTCGTGCTGCTCGCCGCCTCGCAGGCCGCGACCGGCATCCTGATCGCCCTGGTGGGCACCGCCGCGCTGACCGGGTTCCGGATGGCGCCGGCGCTCTGGCTGCCGGTGGCCGGCGGGATCGGGCTCTGCTCGACCGGCATCCTGGTGGTCTTCCTCTACCTCGTGCAGCGCTCCACCCCACAGGAGTTGATGGGGCGGGTGCACACCGTCGTCAACGTGGTGCCGACCGTGCTGCAGATCTCGGCGCCGCTGGTCGGGGCCGCCCTGGCGGTCTGGATCGGCCTCGGCTGGGTGCTGACCGGCGCCGGCCTGGGGCTGGCCGCGCTGGGCGCGCTGTTCCTCTGGCTGCGGCCCGCCGACACCGCCGGCCCACCGGCCGGCGCCACCGGCGGTCCACCGGCCGACGAGACCACCGGCGTACCGGCCGACGAGCGGCTCGGCGGCCCCGCCGAGCCGTCGGCCACCCCCACCGAGTCCGCCGGGGCGGACTCCCCAGACGACGCGAGGCCGGGCCGACCGGTCGGGCCGGGGCGTCAGTTCGGATCACGAAAGAAGGCGGACATGGCGAACGAGTCCATCGAGGCACTTGCCGCGGGCGGCCACAGCTTCGAGGGGGCCAGCGAGGAGCAGTTGGCGGTCATCGCCGACCTGTCCCCCGAGGAGGTCGAGGTCATCAACTCGATCAAGGCACGGCTGAGCGGCGAGGTGGCCGCCCACGTGGCGGACCAGAACACCGTCGGCGGCCTCGTCTGGTAACTGCCCCTGCCCCCAGGGGCGTCCGCGGGAGCGGGGCGGTTCCGCCGTCTCGCACCGCACCGGGGCCGTCCCGGAACAACGCTGTCCCACACCCGATCAAGGAGGAAGACGACATGTCATTCGACTCTCTCGCCGCACTCACCGCGAGCGGCCACAGCTTCGAGGGCGCCACCGCCGAGCAGTTGGCGGTGATCGCCCACCTGTCCCCCGAAGAGGTGGCCGTCATCAACTCGATCAAGGCCAAGCTGGACGGCGAGGTCTCCGCGCACTCCCAGCCGCCGGCCGACACCACGGGCGGCGTGGTCTGGTAGTCGCCGCCCAGCGGCACGCCCGTACCGGCGCACCCGGGGCGACCCGCGCGCCGGTACGGGCCCCGCCCGATCCGGAGCCGGACGGCAGGAGGATCCCACGATGGACCAGCAACCCCCGCTCGAACCGCACGAACCGCTCGACCCGCTGGCGGTGCTGGAGGCCTCGGGCTACGCCCTGGACGCGCTGACCCAGGAGCAACGCACCGTCCTGGCCGCCCTGTCGGCCGAGGAGGTGTCGGTGCTCGCCGGGATCAAGGGCCGGCTGGACGAGGCCGGCCCGGAGGTGGAGGCGCACCTGATGGTCGGCGGACTGTTCTTCTGAGACGACGACCCCCGACGACCCCACGACCCGACGACGTGACGACGTGACGACGTGACGACGTGACGACGCGGTCCGCAGCACGAACCCCCAGGAGGCGACCATGGAGTGCCCGTCGTGCTCCGGGCAGAACGCGCCCGGCGCCCGCTTCTGCATGCGCTGCGGGCGCCCGCTGGAGGGCGCCGACCTGGCCGTCCGCGCCCGGCGCACCGTCACGGTGGTCTTCGCCGACCTGGCCGGCTCCACCGCGCTCGCCGAGCGGCTGGACCCGGAGGCGCTGCGCGAGGTGATGCTGCGCTACTACGGCCTGATGCGCGAGTGCCTGGAACGGCACGGCGGCACGGTGGAGAAGTTCATCGGGGACGCGGTGATGGCCGTCTTCGGCGTGCCCCGGGTGCACGAGGACGACGTCCTGCGCGGGGTCCGGGCCGCCTGGGACATGCAGCAGGCGATGGACGGGCTGAACGCCGGACTCGACCCTGCACTGCGGGCCCGGCTGCGCCTGCGGATCGGCGTGAACACCGGTGAGGTGCTGTACTCCCGCGAGTTCGGCGACGGCCACGCGCTGGTCTCCGGCGACACCGTCAACGTCGCCGCCCGGCTGGAGCAGCACGCCCCCGAGGGCGGCATCCTGCTGGGCACCGTCACCCACCGGGTGGCCGCGCCGTACGTCACCGCGCTGTCGGTCGAACCGATCGCGGTGAAGGGCAAGGCGCAGCCACTGGCGGTCTGGCGGCTGGCCGGGGTGGAGCCCGACCCGCTGGCCGCGCCCCGGCCCGGCAGCGCCCGGCTGATCGGCCGCCGCGAGGAGCTCCAGCAACTCGACCTGGCCTGGGAGCGGTCGGTCGCGCAGCGCAGCTGCCACCTGTTCACCCTGCTCGGTGACCCCGGCGTGGGCAAGTCCCGGCTGGCGGCGGAGTTCTCGGCCGCCCTGCGCCGGCGCGGCGCGGCGGTGGCGGTGACCGGCTGCCAGCCGTACGGGGGCGGCGGCACGCTCCGGACGCTGGCCGAGGTCGTCCGGCAGGCCCTCGCCGCGACCGCCCGGCCGCCGGCCGGGGAGGACGAACGCGCCTCCCTGCAAAGGCTGCTGGCGAGCCAGGAGGGGGGCGGCGCCGCCGCGGACCTGCTCGCCGCGGTGCTGGCCGGGACGGGCTCCGCCACCGAGGACACCTTCTGGGCCACCGGGCTGCTCCTGGAGACGCTGAGCGCCGTACGCCCGGTGGCCATCGTGCTGGACGACCTCCAGTGGGCGCAGCCGCCGCTGCTGGACCTCGTCGACCACCTGGCCCACTGGACGGCCGGAGCCCCGCTGCTGCTGCTCTGCCTCGCCCGGCCCGAGCTGTTGGACGCCCGCCCCGGCTGGGGCGGCGCGAAGCTGTCGGCGACCTCACTGGTGCTGGGCCCGCTCTCGCCGGCCGACTGCGAGGAACTGGTCGAGTGCTGCGCGGAGGTGACGGCGCACGCGGCGCCGGACACCGCCCGCCGGGTCGCGGCGGCGGCCGAGGGCAATCCGCTGTTCGCCGAGCAGCTGGTGGCGGTGCTGGCGGACGGCGGAGCGCCCGACGACCTGCCGCCGACCGTGCAGGCACTGCTGGAGGCCCGGCTGGACCGCCTCCCGCAGGCGGAGCGCCGGGCCATGGAGCACGCCGCGGTGATCGGACGGGAGTTCACCGTGCCGGGCCTGCGGGCGCTCGGCCTGGCGCAGGAGGGCGCGCCGGTCGCGCCGCTGCTGCAGTCGCTGGTGCGGCGCCGGCTGGTCGAGCCGACCGGGCGGCGGGCGGGTGGCGCGGGCTTCCGCTTCGTCCATCTGCTCGTCCGGGAGGTCTGCTACGCGGGCCTGCCCAAGCGGCGCCGGGCGGAGATGCACGAGGGGTACGCCGGGTGGCTGGCGGGCGAGGACCCGGTCGGCCACGAGCTGGTCGGCCGGCACCTCGCCGAGGCGCACCGCCACCGCCGCGAACTCGGCTCCGCCGACGAGGGGTTGGCCCGGCTCGGCGCGAACGCGGCCGAGCACCTGCTGGCGGCCGGTGAGCAGGCACTGGCCCGCGGCGAGTGCCGCTGGGCGGCCGAACTGCTCTCTCAGGCGGTCGAGTTGTCCGCCCCGTCCGGCGACCCAACCGAACCACCCGGCAAGGCATCCGAACCGCCCGGCGAGGTGCCCGGACCGGCGGCGGCGCAGCGGCGCGCCGCGCGCCTCCGGCTGGCCGAGGCGCTGATCGCCACCGGTGACGGGGCCCGGGCGTGCGAGCTGCTCCGGCAGGTGGCGGTGGACGGCGACGGGCCCGGCGCCCGGGGCGAGGCGGCGCACGCGCGGCTGCTGCTGGCCTACCTGGCGGTGCCCGCGACCGGTCTCGGCCCGCTGGTGCGCACGGCCGGGCGGCTGCTGCCCGGCTTCGCCGCCGACGGCGACGACCTCGGCCAGGCCAGGGCCCGGTTGTACCTGGCCCACGGCCGGCAGGCGAGCGGCCGGTACGTGGAGGCGGCGGGCCAGTTCGAGGCGGCGCTGGCGCACGGGCTGGCGTTCCGGGGGCGCTCCGGCGCCGCCCTGGAGCAGGCGACCGCGCTCGGCGGTCTGGCCGTGACGCTCTGGCTGGGCCCGGAGCCGGTGCCCGTCGCCGTCGAACGCTGCCGCGGGCTGCTGGCCGCGCACGCGGCGGGCCGGCGCGCGGTCCGGGCCGCACTGTGCTGCCCGCTCGCGGTGCTGCTCGCCATGCGCGGTGACTTCGCCGAGGCGCGGGCCCTGGTCACGGAGGCGCAGCGGATCGCCGAGGAGCTGGGGGTGGCGGCGCCGCAGGCGGCGATCCAGGTCTTCGGCGGGCTCGTCGAGACGCTGGCCGGGGCCGCCGGCGAGGCCGAGCGGCGGCTGCGGCTGGCCTGCGAGCTGGCCCTCCGGGTCGGCGACGCGGACACCCTGGCCACGGCCTCCGGCGCGCTGGCCGTGCTGCTGCTGGACCAGGGGCGGGCCGCGGAGGCGGCGGCCCCGGCCGCGGCCGCCCAGGGCGCGGGCGGGGCGCACTCACCGCTGCAACTGGCCGAGTACCGGGCCGTGCGGTCGCGGCTGCTGGCCGCGGCCGGCCGGCCGGCGGAGGCCGCCGGGCTCGCCGCCGACGCCGTCCGGCTCGCCGGGGCCTGCGACTCGCCGGTCGGCCGGGCGACGGCGCTGCTGAACCTGGCCCGGGTGCTGCTGGCCGACGGCCGGACGGACGACGCCCGGGCGGCGGCCGGCCGGGCCGGGGCGGCGTTCAGCGGCAAGGGCCACCTGGTGGGCGCCCGCTGGGCGGCGCAGCTGACGGACGGAGCCGGGCCGCGATGACCACCCCGCACTGGACGCCCGCCGGCGGTGAGCCGCTGACCTGGCGGCTCACCGATCTCGCCGACGGCTCGCTGCAGTCGGTCACCAGCTGGCCCGGCTCGGCGCTGCCCGATCCGGCGCTCGCCCGGAGCACCGGCGCCGGCGTCCGGGTCTGCGTGCTGGACAGCGGGGTCGTACCGGACCACCCGCAGGTCGGGCGGCTGGGCGGCTCGTACACGGTGACCGCCGGGCCGGACGGCGTGCACGTGGTGGAGCCGGACGGGATCGGCGACACCTGCGGCCACGGGACGGCCTGCGCGGGCATCATCCGCTCCCTGGCGCCGGACTGCGAGCTGGTCAGCCTGCGGGTGCTCGGCGCCGGTTTCACCGGCACCGGGGAGGCGCTGCTCGCGGGGCTGCGCTGGGCGGTCGAGCAGCGCTTCGACGTGATCAACATGAGCCTGTCGACCACCAGGCGGGACTTCGTGCTGCGGCTGCACCAGCTCGCCGACTCGGCGTACTTCGCGGGTTCGCTGCTGGTCGCGTCGGCGCACAACCTGCGGATCGAGAGCTTTCCGTGGCGGTTCTCCTCGGTGATCTCGGTCGGCAGCCACGACCGGCCCGATCCGCTGCACCTGCTGTACAACCCCGTGCCGCCGGTGGAGTTCTTCGCCCGCGGTGTGGAAGTCCCGGTCGCCTGGCTGGAGGGCGGCACCCGCCGCTGCACCGGCAACAGCTTCGCGACCCCGCACGTGGCCGGGCTCTGCGCGCGGATCCTCGGCAGCTACCCCGGCCTGACCCCCTTCCAGGTCAAGAGCCTGCTCCACCTCACCGCGGCGAACGTCAGGAGAGCCCCATGAACCGTCAGGACGCGCTCGCCACCGCCCTCGCCGTGACGGACTCCGACGTCGGGCACCGGGAGCTGCTCCGCTCCGTGGTGGAGGCCGCCCGGGCGGTCTTCGGCGGCCGGGCGGCCTCCATTCTCGGGCTGGACCAGGACGGCGGGGAGCTGGTCTTCGAGGCGGTCTCCGGCGAGGGCGAGGACTTCCTGGTCGGCTCCCGCTTCCCCGCCGGGCGGGGCATCGCCGGCTGGGTCCTGGTGTCGGGCGAGCCGGTGATCGTGGACGACCTGTCGGACAACGCGGTCTTCGACCGGGACATCGCGCAGTCCACCCGGTACGTGCCGAAGGCGCTGATGGCCGCGCCGCTGCTGCACGGCGACCGGGTGCTCGGGGTACTGGAGGTGCTGGACCGGGACGTCCGGCGGCAGTCCGCCCTGCGCGACCTGGACTGGCTGGGCCTGTTCGCGACCCAGGCGGCGACCGCGCTGGCGATGGTGCAGCGGGCCCGCACGGCCCGGCTGGTGCTGCACGGCGAGGAGGCCTCCGAACTCACCGAGGTGGTGGCCCTGGTGGAGGCCTTCACGGCGCTCCCGGCGGACCGGCGGGAGGCGGGCAGACGACTGCTCCAGGCCCTCACCGACGCCCTGGCGGCGCGCCCCTGAGCCGGCCCGGCACCGCACCTGCGCCACACCCGGAACACCTCACCCAGTGTCCCCGCCCCGCTCCACTGCGTGACCGGCGCCGTTGACGACGATTCGTCAGCCCGCGATGATAGCAGGTCAGCTGACGCCCCATCAGGGCAGGACGGCACGCACGGACCATTCCATGCCCGGGGAGGGATCGACATGGAGTTCAGCATCTTGGGCCCGCTCGAAGTGCACGCCGGAAACGGCCCCGTCGACCTGGGGACGGGCAAGCTCGGCTATCTGCTCGCCGCCCTGCTGTGCCGGGCGAACAGTACGGTCTCGACCCTGCGGCTGACCGAGGCACTGTGGTGGGGCAACCCCCCGCGCACGGCCGCCAAGAACCTCCAGGTGAACGTGCACTACCTGCGCAAGGCACTGGTGAGCCCGGGGGACGGCCCGCGGGTGCTCAGCCGTCCGGGCGGCTACCTGCTCGCCACCGCCCCGGGGGAGGTCGACCTGACCCGCTTCGAGACGCTGGCGGCGGAGGCCGCGGCGGCGGTCCGCCAGGGCGAGCCGGAGCGCGCCGACCGGCTGTTCCAGCGCGCCCTGGCCCTGTGGCGCGGGCGGCCCTTCGACGGGATGGAACGCTCGCCGCTGGTGCAGCAGGAGAGCGTGCGGCTGGCCGAGCGGCGCCTCGCCGTAGCGGAGTCGGCGATCGACGTCCGGCTCGCCCTCGGCCAGTACCTGGAGGCGCTGGCCGACCTCGACCCGCTGGTGGCCGGCCACCCCTACCGCGAGCGGCTGCGGGCGCAGCAGATGATCGCGCTGTTCCGGACGGGCCGCCAGGTCGAGGCGCTGGCGGTGTTCGACGGCGTCCGAAGACTCCTGGCCGAGGAGCTGGGGCTGCAGCCGGGCGCCGTCCTCCAGCGGATCCAGCAGGCCATCCTGGAGGGCCGCGGCGAGATCGGCCTGCCGGGCCTGGCGGCCGCCCCGCGGCCGGTCCAGTTACGGGGCAGCACAAGCCAGTTGCCCCCGGGCGTGGCGGACTTCGTCGGGCGGGAGGAGGCCTCGGCCCGGCTGCGGTGGATCCTGCACCCCGACGCCGGGCCGGCCCGCACGGCCGACCCGGCCCGGGCGGCGACGGACTGGACGCTCGCGGTCGTCTCGGGCCCCGGCGGCGCCGGGAAGTCGACCCTGCTGAACAGCGTCGCGCGGTCGGCCGGCGAGCAGTTCTCCGGCGGCCTGCTCTACATCGACCTCCGATCCGCCGACGGCACACCGCGCCACCCCGCCGACGCCCTCGCCGACCTGCTGCGGGCCACCGGGCTGCCGAGCGAGGCGGTGCCCGCCACCGAGGCCGACCGGATCCGGCTCTACCGCGAGCGGCTGCACGGACGGCGGATCCTGGTCCTGCTCGACAACGCCTCCGACGAGGGCCAGATCCGCGCCCTGCTGCCGACCGCCGGATCCTGCGCCACCGTCGTCACCAGCTGCTCGCGGCTGTCCGGTCTGACCGGCGCGCAGCTCGTCGAGATCGGCGGGTTCACCGCCGCCGAGGGCGCCGAGCTGCTGGGCCGGATCGCCGGCCGGCACCGGGTCGCCGCCGAACCCGAGGCCGCCGCCCGGATCGTCCGGGCCTGCGGACGGCTGCCGCTGGCCGTCCGCATCGCGGGCGCCCGGCTGGCCGCCCGCCCGCACTGGCGGCTCGCCAGACTCGCCGGACTGCTGGAGGGGCCGGACTGCCTGGACGAGCTCTCGGTCGGCGACCTTGACCTGCGGGCCTGCCTGGCCCGCAGCCACGCCGCCGCGCACCCCGGCGACCTGCGGTTCACCTCGCGGCTGGCCCAGCTGCCGGCGGCCGGGTTCACGGCCCGCGACGCCGCCCTGCTGCTGGGCCTGCCGGAGCAGCAGGCCGACGACCTGCTGGAGCACCTCTGCGACCGCCGCCTGGTGGTCCGTGACCAGCCGGAACGAGAGCGGCCGGGGCGCGACCTGGCGGGAGGGGACGGCGCGGGATGGGACGGCGCGGGACGTGACGATCCGGGGCGCGACGGAGCGATCCGCGAACCGGCGGCCGGCGGCCGGGCCGGGCGGGAGGCGCCCGGCCGCTACCGGGTGGTGCCGGTGGTGGGGAGGTTCGCCGCCGAGCGGTCGCCGCACCGGGTCGAGGTCGACTGCTGAGCCCGCGTCCTGACCCGCCCTGCCCCGCCCTGCCCTGCCCCCGGCCGACGTCGACGCCCGGCGAGGCGGCCCGCGACGCAGCCGGCCCCGGCCCACGGGCGGCGCAATGCGGCTGCGCCGACCGGGCGACCCTGTGAAGGCGGCTGCCCGGATCGGCCGCCCGACTGTGCCTAGCCTGCGGGACAGACGAGCGCCGGCAGCCGGGCCGGCGCCCGGCGCGGCCCGGCCGGGGCCCCTGCCCGTCGAGAGGACCCCATGCGAGAAGAGACCCGCGACAACGGCCGCCGGAACATCATCCGCGGCCTGGTCGGCGGCGGTACCGTCGCCGCTCTGGCGGGCCCGGCGGCGCTGCTGCCGCCGGCGGCCCGGGCGGAGACCCCGGCCGCGCCCGGCGGAGACCCGTTCGCGCTGCCGGAGTTCCGGCCGAACGGGCGGGTGCGGGAGTTCTGGATCCAGGCGGACTCCTTCGAGCACAACGCCGTGCCGAACGGCATGGACGCCATGATGGGACGGCCGTACACGGCGGCGCAGACCACCTTCTGGGCGGTGGGCTTCCGCGCCTACACACCGGACTGGGACAGCCCGCTGGAGGCCGACTTCGGCCCCGAGGGGATCGGCGCCAACTCGGGCATTCCGGGGCCGGTGCTGCGCGCCGAGGTGGGCGATGTCGTCCGGGTGCACTTCCGCAACAACGACGAGCACTACAAGTGGCCGCACAGCATGCACCCGCACGGCGTGGTCTACGCTCCGGAGAGCGACGGCGGCTGGCTGGCCGAGAACCCGCAGCGGCCGGGCAGCGCCGTGGAGTTCGGCGAGAGCTACGTCTACACCTGGCTCTGCCATCCGAGTTCGGCCGGCACCTGGCCCTACCACGACCACTCCGTGCCGCAGATCCCGCCCGCCGGCTCCGGCGGCCCGGCGGACGCCGTGAACGGACACGGACACGAGGCCCCGACGGCGGAGCGGGGCCGTGCCACCGGGACGGACCACGACGGCGGGGCGGACCATGACACGGGCCACGACGGCGGCGGCCACGACACCGACCACGGCGGCAGCGGCGGAGGCACCGCAGGCTCCGGCGCCGCGGACGGCGGCGGCCAGGACGGCACCGGCCACGACGGCATGGTGATGGAGATCGGCGCCGAGCTCGGCCTGTTCGGCATCATCGCGGTGACGGACCAGCAGACGCTGCAGGTGGACCAGGAGTTCGTGCTCTTCCTGCACGATCTGAGCAAGCGCACCGGCCGCTCGCTCGGGCAGCCCCTCAACATGTTCAACGGCGGCGCGTTCGTCGACAACACTCCGACGTACTCGGCGAAGGTCGGCGACCGGGTGCGCTGGCGGATCGCCGCGCTGGGCGAGGAGTTGCACGTGTTCCACATCCACGGGCACCGCTGGCGCAGCCGGCAGGGCTACCAGGGCTGGGTGGACTCGCAGATCGTGGGGCCGTCCACGACCCTGACCATCGAGTACACCGAGGACAACCCCGGGGACTGGATCTACCACTGCCACGTCACCCACCACATGTCGGGCGGCATGGTCGGCCGGTACCGCGTCACGCGCTGACGCCCCCGCCCGCTCCCGGTCGTCGACAGACCGGGAGCAGGCAGGAGCGCGGGCGGAGCAGGCGGGCGGCGGCTAGCTGCCGGGCACCGTGTCGGTGAACTTGGTGCCGGCGCTGCGGTAGCCCGCCACCTTCGCGGTGACCTGGGCCGGGGTGAGGACCTGGTCCTTGACGAAGTACACGTAGTCCACCTGCTCGTCGTACGAGCGGGGGGTGCTGCTGGTCTGGCCGTTGAGGTCGATCAGCCAGTGGTTGAAGTCGATCCACTGCGGCTTCTCGGGCAGGTACGGCTCGCCGTGGGTGGCGAAGACCTGGCCGTCGATGTAGTAGGTGATGCTGGTGTTGTCGACCGTCAACTGCAGGTCGTGCCAGCCGTTGTAGGACTGCCGGGCCTCACCGTGGGCGTTGACCGCGTTCCACGGGTCCGGGTTGTAGGTCTCCCAGGACGTGCTGTACATGATGTTGCCCTGCTCGCCCCAGCCGCCGTTGGGCAGGTACTCGAAGTCCTGCTCGCTGTAGTCCGGGTCCATCGGCGCGTTGAGCGGGGTGAAGGTGAAGAAGGTCTGGTTGACGTGGTCCCCGTCCGGACCGCTGTTCGGGGCGTCGTTGAACTTGACCCGGGCGGCGTACGTCCCGTTCTTGAACTTGCGGGCGGTGGTCTGGAGTTCGGTCTCCTTGGTGCCGGCGGCGGTGCCGTCGGTGGTCAGCCTCAGGTTCATGACGCTGTTGCCGCCGGAGGACTGGAAGGTGATGTCCTGCGGCGACCAGGTGGCACCGGGGACACCGGGGCCGCCCTGGCCGGACTTGACGGTCCAGCCGTGCTGCTGGACGGCCGGTTCGGTGCTGGTGCCGTAGTTGAAGTCGTCGAACAGGGCGGGGGCGTTGGGGTCGGTCGGGGGTGTGGTCGGCGGAGTGGTGGGCGGGGTGGTCGGGTTGTTGCCGGCCGGGGCGGTGCCCCAGACGACGGCGCCGCCGCGCTGCAGGGTGACCTTGGGGGCGTTGGCGTAGGTGCTCTGCGCACCGTTGAAGGAGTAGTCGTCGGACTGGGTGAGGGTCTGCCAGTCCGCGCGGTAGAAGCGCAGCTGCATGTCGCCGGTGTTCTGCCCGGGGGCGAGCGAGCCGGCGCCGGCCGTGAAGCCGATCTCCAGGTAGCGGTCCGCCGTGGCCGTGGGGTTGGCCAGGGTGCCGAAGGTGCCGGTGATGTTGGCGCAGCCCTTGACCGCCCAGGAGCAGGCGAAGCGGTACGTCACGTTCGGGCCGTCGGCCTTGAAGTAGTAGCGCAGTGTCACGCCACTGAGCGCGACCGTGTTCGTACCGGTGTTGGTGATCTCCAGCCACGGTTCGGACTGGTCCGCGGTGGCGCCGCCCGCACTGGTGCGGTACTGCGCGGTGAGCGAGTCCGTCGCGGCCGAGGCCGGGGCGGTGACGAGCGCGGCGCAGGCCAGGCCGGCGGCGGTGCAGACGGCCATCGCCGTCCGGACCCGGGCGGGAATGCGGAGTCCTGCTGACACGGTGATCCCTTCGAAGTGGGGGCTTGCGGGATTACTGCGGAACCGGATTACTGCGGGGTGGAGAGGGTGGAGAGGGTGGAGCGGGTGGTGCGGGTGGTGCGGTTGATGCCCAGTGCGTGCAGGCGCGGCCTGTGGTCACGCAGGGCCGGCAGAAAGTCCGTGGTCCAGTCGCTGGACGGGTTCCACGCGCGGTCGGCGAGCGCGCAGAGCCGGGGGAAGGTGAGGTAGTCGGCCTGCTCTGGGGTGATGACGAACTCGCTCCACAGCTGTGCCTGGGTGCCGAGCACCCGGGCCCGCTCGGCGGGCTCCCAGTACTCCGGGGCGGGCTCGTTGTCGTGGACGGCGCGGAGATCGACGATCTCGCCGGCCTGCCCGAGCGGTTCGTCCGGCGCGTCGGACTGCGGGTAGTCGAGGTAGGTGGAGCGGTGCGGCGCCATCACCACCTCGTGGCCGCGCCGGGCGGCGGCGAGCCCGTGGTCGCCGTCCCGCCACGGCATGACGGCGAACTCGGGCGGCAGCGACGAGGAGCTGTCCTCCGCCCAGCAGATCGGCCGGCGGCCCGCGTCGATCAGGAAGTCGCCGATCCGGCCGAGGAACCAGCCGTGCAGCTCCTTCGGTGCGGCCAGGCCAAGTTCGGCGGCGCGGCGGCGGGCGTCCGGGCTCTGCTCCCACTCCACGGTGGGGCATTCGTCCCCGCCGATGTGGACGTAGCGGGACGGGAAGACGTCGAGCACCTCGCCGAGCACGGTGCGGCAGAAGTCCAGCACCTCGTCGTGCACCCCGAGGACGTTCTCGCAGACGCCCCACTCGGTCCAGACGTCCAGCCGGCGGCCGGGCACGTTGCCCATGTGCGGGTACGCGGCGAGGACCGCCCGGGTGTGGCCGGGCATCTCGATCTCGGGCACCACGGTGACGCCGCGTTCGGCCGCGTAGCGCACCAGGGTGCGCAGCTCCTCGACGGTGTAGGAGCCGCCGTGCGGCCGGTCGTCGTAGCGCTCGCTGCCGGCCTGCCCGAGCATCGACCGGGCCCTGCTGCCGCCGATCTCGGTGAGCAGCGGGTACGCGGCGCTCGGCATCCGCCAGCCCTGGTCGTCGGTGAGGTGCAGGTGCAGGACGTTCAGCTTGTGGAAGGCCAGCAGGTCGACGGTGCGCAGCAGGAAGGGCAGCGGCTGGAAGTGCCGGGCGACGTCGACCATCGCGCCGCGCCAGCCGAAGCGCGGCACGTCGGTGACGTCCAGGCAGGGGATCCGCCAGGCGACGCCGTGCACCGGCCGGTCCTCCAAGGCCTCGGGCGGCAGCAGTTGGCGCAGGGTCTGGACGCCGTGCAGCAGGCCCGCCACGCGGGCGGCGCGCAGCCGGACGGCGTCGGGGGTGACGGTGAGGTGGTAGCCCTCGTCACCGAGACCGCCGAGACCGCCGAGACCGCCGGAGCTGCCCGGCCCGTGGCCGGACGGGTCGAGGATCAGTTCGACGACGCCGCCGGTGGAGCCCGCCTCGCCGGCCGGGGCGAGCGGCAGGCCGGTGGCGGGGGCCAGCAGGGTGCGCAGCAGGTCCGCCGCGCTCAGGGCTCCGCCGGCGGCGCGGACGGTGGTGGTCGGATCGAGCGTGAAGGCCCCGGGGGCGCGGACGAGCCGGCCTGGCTTCGGAATGATCACGGTGGAGGTCTCCAGGAGGCGGTGGTGGCGGGGCACGGTCAGCCCTTGACGGCGCCGGCGGTCATTCCGGAGGTGACCCTGTTCTGAAGAACGAGGAAGACCAGCAGGACGGGGAGCATGAAGAGCGAGGAGGCAGCCATGGTGGCGCCCCAGTCGGTGCCGAAGACGTTGGCGAAGGAGGAGAGCCAGACCGGCAGGGTGCGGGCGTCCTGGTTCTTGATGATCAGGGTGTTGGCGAACGCGAACTCGTTCCAGGCGGTGATGAACCCGAACAGCGA
Source organism: Kitasatospora sp. NPDC057223 (assembly GCF_042669755.1). Classification (NCBI taxonomy): domain Bacteria; kingdom Bacillati; phylum Actinomycetota; class Actinomycetes; order Kitasatosporales; family Streptomycetaceae; genus Kitasatospora; species Kitasatospora sp. NPDC057223. The sequence goes on from NZ_JBHUWW010000095.1 coordinate 17,824, forward strand.
GGTGGACAGCAGGCCCGGGGCGAGCAGCGGCAGCGTCACCCGGCGGAACGCCCCGGCCCGGCTGCACCCGTCCACCTGGGCGGACTCCTCCAGTTCGACCGGGATGGCGGCGAGGAAACCGCGCAGCGTGACGATGGTGAACGGCAGGGTGGTCATGAAGTAGACCAGGGTGAGCATGCTGAGGCTGTCGAGCATGTCGGTGTCCCGGGCGATCACGTACATCGGGATCAGCAGCGCCTCCCAGGGCGCCATCTGCGCGATGAACACCATCAGGATGAAGGCCCGCCGCCCGCGCCAGCGCATCCGTCCGACCGCGAACGCCGCGAGCAGCGCCACCAGCAGGGACATCAGCACGGCACCGAGTGTGACGAGCAGGCTGTTGCGCCAGAACGTACCGAAGCCGGCGGCGTGGACGGCGGTGCGGAAGTGGTCGAGCGTGGGGTGCAGCGGCAGGAAGGACGGGGTGTCCGCCTGGATGTCGGCGGTGGGCTTGAGGGCGGTGATCGCCATCCAGTACACCGGGAACACCGAGACCGCGAGGACGGCCAGCGCTGCGGCGTTGAGCGGGATCCGGCGCAGGGCGCGGCGGGCGGCGTGGGCGTTCACAGCGCCTCACCTTCCTGGCGGAACATCCGGCGCAGGTTGAAGACCAGGGCGCCGGCGAGGATGAGCACGGTGAGGGTGGAGACGGCCGAGCCGAGGTCGTACTTGTGCAGGGACTGCGCGATCTGGAACGCGTACACCGGGAGGGTCGTGGTGGCGTCGCCCGGGCCGCCCTGGCTGATCACCCAGATCTGGGCGAAGCACTTGAAGCACCAGATCACCTCCAGCGAGGTGACCAGGGCGAACAGGGGCCGCAGGACGGGGAAGGTGACGAGGCGGAAGGTCTGCCAGGCGCCGGCGCCGTCGAGCCGGGCCGCCTCGTACAGCTCGGCGGGGATGGTGGTGAGGCCGCCGTACAGGGTGAGGGCGGCGAACGGGACGGACTGCCAGACGACCAGCGCGACCAGGATGAAGAACGTCGAGCCGCTGTGCGCGAACCAGGCGTAGTCCCGGAAGGAGCTGAACCCGAGCTTGTCCAGTGACCAGTTGACCACTCCGAAGCGGGACTGGAACAGCCACTGGAAGATCGTGGTGGCGGCGATCACCGGCGTCGCCCAGGTGAGAACGAGGCCGCTCATCACCGCGAACCGCATCCACCGGCCGAGCCTGGCGAGCATCAGGGCGATCAGGGTGCCGAACAGCATGATGAGCGCGGTGTTGAGGGCGGTCCACCACAGGGTGCGGCGCACGACCGTCCAGAAGTCCGGGTCGGACAGTACCTGGGTGTAGTTGGCGAGGCCGACGAACGAGGCCCCGCCGTGGATGAGTTCGGCCATCCGGAAGTGCTGGAAGGACATCAGGATGTTCCGGGCCAGCGGGTAGAGCAGCAGGAACGCCGTGCCCACGAGCGTCGGGGCGATCAACAGGTACGGCCGGGCCGTGGCGAGGACGCTGCGTCTCGCGGGGCGGCGGGCCGGCGGCGGTGGCGCCGGGGCGGTCGGCCGGGGTACGGCCTCGGGTGCGGTGAGCACGGCGTGCGACTCCCGTCTCGGGGTGCTGTCGGGGGGTCAGGAGGAGCTGTTGAGGGCCTTGGTGATGGCCTCGGAGGCGGTCTTGCCGGCGACGCCGGGGTCGGCGCCGGTGAGCACCTGGGTCATGTACTGCTTGACCGGGTTGTTCGCCTCGACGGCGGCCCAGTTGGGGGAGTTGGGCGTGGCGTGTCCGTTGACCGCGCCGGCGGCCATCGCCGAGGCGCCCTCGTTGCCGGCCAGGACGCCGGCCAGCGAGGTCCGGTTGGGGACGTAGCTCATCTCCTTGGCCATGTCGGTCTGCCACTTCTCGCCGGCCAGGGACTTGACCACCTCGTACGCGCCCGCCTGGTGCCGGGAGGACTCGGGGATGACCAGGTCGGAGCCGCCGGTGAAGACGGCGCCGGGCTTGGCCGCGCTCTTGCCGGGGATCGGGAAGAAGCCGAGCTTGTCCTTGAGCGCCGGGTTGGCCTTCAGGATGGCCGCCGCGCCGCCGGGGGTGGAGATGACCTGCGCGCTCTTGCCCTTGGCGAACACCTCGGCCTGCAGCGGCTTGGCCTCGTCGGCGTCCTTGGGGCCGCTGCCGAGGGCCTGGAGCTGCTGGTAGAACGCCATGCCGGCCTTGGCCTGCGGGGTGTCCAGGGTGCCGGCCCACTTTCCGTCGGCGCCCTTGGCGGCGAGGTCGCCGCCCTCGTCCCAGACGAAGCCGGCCAGGGCGTACCAGGTCTGGCCGCTGAGGTAGATGCCGTCGTTGCCACCGGTGTTGAGCTTGGTGGTGTCGGCGATCCACTCCTCGCGGGTCTTCGGCGGGGTGGTGATGCCGGCCTGCGCGAAGAGGTCCTTGTTGTAGATGACGACCCGGTTGGCCGCGTACCAGGGGATGCCGTACTGCTTGCCGTCGATCTTGCCGGGCTCGGCGAGGCCGGGTATCCAGTCGCCGCCCTGGAGGTCGGTGGTCTTGTCGGTGAGGTCCTTGACGCCACCGCTGGCGGCGTACTGGGCGACCTGGGTGTTGCCGACCTCGATGACGTCGGGGGCGTCCTTGCTGGCCAGCGCACTGGTGATCTTCTGGCCGATGCCGTCCCACTCCTGGATCTGGATGTCCAGGGTGGTGCCCGCGTGGCTGCTCTCGAAGTCGGCCTTGAACCGCTGGAGGAAGCCGTCGGAGACACTGTCCCGCATGATCCAGACGGTCAGCTCGGACGGCGCGGCGGCGGTGGAGCCGCCGCCCGCGTCGGCGGAGGAGCTGCACGCGGTGAGGGCGGTCAGGGCCAGGACGGCGGCTGCGGCGAGCGCTGCGGTGGCGGGGCGGGGGCGGGAGCCGGAACGGGAGGGCGCGGGGGATCTCACGGAGGACGTCACCTCGAATGGGAGCTTCGAAACTTACCAGTTACCGACTGGAGCGGCACTGGTAAGAGAAGTTCGCAGATACCAGTTGGCGCGTCAAGACCTCCGGACGGACCGAAATTCCGCTCCCCCTCGCAGTCCCGGGGTCAACTGGTCAGCCGCTGGTCAGCGTGAGACTGGACGGAAACGACAGGGACACCGGTCGGACACACGCCGATGGCGGGCCCGCACCGTTGAAGGGCGCTGGCCAACTGGTCAACATCTGGCTAGTCTCGGCTGGTCATGTCCGACCGTACGAAGGGGGAACAATCATGGGCGGCGAGGACCCCGGTCCCGTTCTCAAGCGCACCCGAGTCCGCGACTACCTCAGAAACCTCGTGGAATCCCAGGCCGCCGGCGACCCGATCCCCTCCGAACGCGCCCTGTGCGAACAGCTCGGGGTTTCCCGGCCCACGTTGCGCGCCGCGGTGGACGAACTCGTCACCACCGGCCTGATCGTGCGCGAACACGGCCGGGGCATGTTCGTCGCACCGGCGAAGATCACCCAGGAACTCGCGATGGCGCAGGAGGACAGCGCCTTCGTCCTCCCCCGGGCGGCCGGGACCTGGGCCAGCCGGGTGCTGGAGTTCTCGGTCGTCCAGGCCGGCGCCCGGGTGGGCCGGAAACTGCACATCTCACCGGCCGCCGAAATCGTCTACATCGCCAGATTGCGGCTGGTCGACGGCGAACCGATGGCCATCGAGTACCTGCACGTACCGGCCTCGCTGGTACCGGGGCTGACCTCCTCCGACATGGAGTCCGGCGACTTCTACGAACTGCTCCGCGACCAGCACGGCATCCAGGTGCACCAGGCCGTGCAGTCGATCGAGCCGACCGTCACCAGTGACCGGGAGGCCCGGCTGCTCAGCGTCCCGGTGCTCTCCCCCGCCCTGCTGTTCGAGCGGCTGACCACCGACCGTTCGGGCCGGCCCGTCGAGTACGTCCACTCGCTGTACCGCGGCGACCGCTACCGGATCGTCTCCCGGATCTCCCTCGCCGGGCCGGACCGCCCCTCCCCCGCACCGGGGCCGGACGCCTCGCGCCACCACCCCGGCATCCCGCCCGGCGACCTGACGAGTGGGGCGGGCGGCCTGACCGTGACCGTCGGGGACATCCAGCCGACGACCTGACGCCGCGGGCCGCGTACCGCGCGCCGCCGGGCGGGGTGCGAACCGGCGCCCCGGCCGGTGGCGCGGGTACGGATGATCGCGACTAGGCTTGAACCAGCAGCAGATTTCGCCCCGTCGCCCCGGCGCGCCGGCAGTGCCGGCCGCCCGGCCCGCCCGTACTGCTGCCGCGGACTCTCCTCACTGAATCCCATCGCCGTCGGCCCTGCGACGCTCACCGCCCCGACCCGAGCGCCAGGATCCACACGGCAGAGGGAGCGGGACATGCGTCGCGCAACCGGTATGCGCCGGATCAGGATCACCGTGCGGAATCCCGCACCCCCGGCGGGGGTGGTCGGACGGAGCTGGGCCCTGGTGCGCTGGCCGTTCGTCTCGCTCGGCCGGGAGTTACGCTCCGGCTGGCTGATGACCAGGGGGGCCGCTCCCGCGAAACGCTGGCGTTCGCCGCTGCGGAGAACACTCGGCATCTCCTTCGCGGTGCTCCTCGCCCTGTGCCTGGTCCTCTGGATCGTCAAGGCCGCCGTGGCGGTGTTCAGCAAGGGCCAGCTGATCTGGCCCGACTGGCCCTGGAGCGTCGACCCGGACACCAGCTGCAGGGCCACCGGCTACTCGTGCGGCGTGGTGAACAGCACCGTGATCCCCGTCCTCACGCTGGCCCTCACCACCGTCTTCTTCCTCGTCTGGCGGTTCCGGTCGGTCCACTCGTTCTACATGCGCAAGGCGAAGCACGAGTCACGCTCGATCGTGGAGTCCGCCGGCAGCATCATGGGCTACGTGGTCGGACGCGACCAGCTCTGCAACGCCCTCATGGACAACATGCGGGACAGCACGGCCCGGCGCCCCCACGTGGTCGTCGGCGCGATCGGCACCGGGAAGACCGCCCTGGTCGTCCGCCTGACCGAGATGCTGGCCCGGCAGGGCGCGTTCCCCGTCCCCGTCCGGTTGCGCGACGCCCAGAGCGCACTGAACTTCAGCGCACTCGCCTACGCGCGGTTCCGCAGCATCGTCGAACCGCAGACCCGCTCGGACGCCGAGGCGGAGAAGGTGTGGCGGCTGCTCCGGCGGCACGGCAAGATCGTCGTGCTCGCGGACGGCCTGGAGGAGGCGCTGTCCGGCAACGGACTGGCGGCCGCCGACCGGGACAACCTGATCCGCAAGGCGATCCGCGCGGCGGGTGACGCCCGGCTGCCGCTGGTCATCACCTCCCGGCCGCACGACCCGCTGCGGGCCATGGAGGCCGCCGTCACCGAACTCGAACCGCTGAGCGAGGAGACCGCGCTGGAGTACATCTCCTCGAACGGGGACTGGCGTGCCGACAAGCGCCGGCTCGGGCGGATCATCGAGGTCGCCAACGTCACCGAGTCGCCGCTCTACCTTCAGGTGGCCAAGGACCTGCACCACAGGAACCTGCTGGAGCAGGTCTGGGTCAGTGAGGAGGACGGCCTCGGGGACGCGGCCGACCACACCATGTGGGAGCTGAGGTTCGACCTCCTGGAGGCCTGGACGGACGCCCTCCTCGACGGCTACCTGCACTCCGAGCTGCCGCTCACCCGCGACGAGCGGCGGGTGAGCGTGGAGTACATCTCGGCGCTGGCGTGCATCGGGCTGAAGTCGGATTCGTCGCAGGTGAAATTCGACCAGCTCGAAGCCGGGCCGTCCAGCTCCCTGATCGCGGCGGAACTGAGGAGACGGAGGGGCGAGAGCCCGATCGACGTGCGGCTCGCCGCGACCTGGGGCACCCGGATGGGCATCGTCGAGGAGTCCGGCGACTTCGTGCGCTTCCAGCACAGCATCATGCAGGCCTACCTCGGATCCCGGTACCTGGACACGGTGCTCGGCGCACCCGGCCCGGACGGCCGCCCGGCGCCGGACGGGAACTACTTCCCGGCGGCGCTGCGGGACCCGGGGCGGGAGATCCTCATCTCCCTCGTGTTCCACTCCCGCTCGCTGAAGGAGAACGCGTGCTGCACCTGCCCGGCCACCGGCGGACCGGACCCGGCCTGCCCGATCAGGGCCCTGCGGTCGCTGCTGCTCGAAGAGGCCTGCCGGGCGCTCCCGCAGAGCGGACCGGGCCGGCCGGAGGCCGCCTGCCCGCAGGCGGCCGAGGTCCGGACGTCACCCGCCAAGGTGCTCGACATGTACGGGGCCGCCCTGGACATCGACAGCGTCGACAACCGCCCCGACCCGGGCGCCATCGCCGCGCCGCTCCCCCGGGTCTGGAGCAAGCTGCAGGAGCGGGACCCGGGGCGGCTCAGGTCGGCCAAGATCTCGCTGGTCAGACGGCTGGGCGCGGCCTCCCGCAGTGCGGCCCTGAGCGGCGGCAGGCCGGCCTACGACCAGCTGTACGCCATCGCCCGGCAGGAGCCGGTCTACCACGTGCGGACAGCCATCGCGCAGGAGATCGGGGCCGGCGGCGAGGCGGCGTTCACCGCGCTGCGCGACCGACTGCTCGGCCCGGCCCCCACGGTCACCCGGTGGGAGGCGTCCGTCGCCGGGCCCCCGCCCCGCACCGCCCCCCGGCGGGCACCGGGCCCGGGCGGGGAGCGCGAGCGGCGCAAGCAGGACCGGGCCGGCCGGGCCCGGCAGGACGAGGCCGAACGGGAGCAGGAGGCGGAGGAGGCCAGGCAGGAGCGGTCCAGCTGGAACCAGAACACGATGAGCGCCCGGCTCGTCCCGATGCTCGTCGACTCCGTGGCGATGGCGCACCACGCCGACACCCCGTACGACGACCTGGAGTCCTGGCTGAGCACGCTGGCCTCCGACTCCGGCGGCGAGGAGCACCGGGACCCGTACGGGAAACGGGGCCTGGAGGTCGCCCTGGCGCACGGCTTCAAGCACGCGGCCAACCGCCGGGTCCGCCCGCCCGCCCGCGGGGACGCGCGCGAGTTCCTCGCCGAACAGGCCTGGGGCATGCTCAAGGACAACCGCTTCTGGTTCACCCGCCTCACCCTGCTGCACGCGCTCACCCTGTGGGCCCTGCCGGACGACGTCACCCAGCAGCGGCCGGAGCACGGGCACGGGGCCGACCCGAAGGAGCAGGTCCGGCGGTGGCTGCGGCTGCCGCCCGGCGAGCGGGAGCACCCCTTGGTGGCGGCCGCCGGCCGGCTCGCGGTGCGGGCGCTGGAGACGCGGTGCCCCGAGCGGTTCCTCTGGATCGACGAGGCCCGGGTCGCGTCCCAGGTGGGCTCGGAGAGCGGGTCGCCCGCCGAGCCATGCCGGCACAACCTCTGGATCCCGCCCTCCGCGGGCTGGAGCACCCTGGACCCGGACGCCCAGCAACTCCTGGCCGACGTCGTCCTGCTGGTGTCCCTCACCGAACGGGCCGACCGCCCGAGGGAGCTCTTCCGGCGGCTGGACTGGGACCGCGGCATCGCGCCGCAGCTCCCCACCTGCCTGTCCCACGACCGCACCACGATGGACCCCGCACGGACGACGGCCCACACGGCGGCGGCGCTGCCGGGCTCCCGGTGCGCCGACGTCTGCCCGTTCAACCTGTGCCCGGCCCCGCCGAAGATCCCGGACCTGCGGGTGGAGCTCAGCGAGGTCTTCTGCATGAACCAGCGGTCCCTGTTGAGACGGTGGCAGCCCTGGTCCTGGCTCCAGCTCCGGTTCCGCCGCCGGGCCCGGTGGCAGCGCAGGACATCCGTCGCCGCCCTGCGGCAGTTCTGGGAGCAGATGGGAGAACGGGCCCGGGACGTACCCCAGCCGGAGGAGCAGCCCGCCCGGCAGCGGCCCCGGGGGTGACGGCCCGGGGCGGGAGGGCGACGATCCCGGGGCCCCGGCTGACGATCCGTCGATGACCTCCGCCACATGTCCCGGGCCTTGCGCCGACGACACTCGGCGCGTTGACTAGCATCGCTAGTTAACGCGTTGCCACCGAGAGCGTCACCGGCCCGAGAAGAGGACCCCTGTGGAGCAGCACGCAGACCAGTACATCGGCGGAGCCTGGCGCCCCTCCCTCAGCGCCGATTCCCTCACCGTGCTCGACCCCGCCACCGAACAGGCCCTCGCCACCGTCCCGGCCGGCGGGCCCGCCGACGTGGACGCCGCCGTCACGGCGGCCCGCGCCGCCGCCCGCACCTGGGCGGCGACCACCCGGGAGGAGCGGCTCGCGCCGCTGACCCGGCTGCGCGACGGCCTCGCCGCCCGCCAGACGGAGATCGCCACGACCGTCACCGCCGAACTGGGCTCCCCGATCGGCTTCGCCACCGCCGTGCAGGCCGCCCTGCCGCTCGCGGTCGCCGACTCCTACCTCGCGATCCTGGCCGGCTACGAGTTCCAGGAGCAGGTCGGCAACTCCACCGTGTACGCCGAGCCGGCCGGCGTGGTCGCCGCGATCACGCCGTGGAACTACCCGCTGCACCAGATCGTCGCCAAGGTCGTCCCGGCGCTGGCGGCCGGCTGCACCGTCGTCCTCAAGCCCGCCGAGGACACCCCGCTGGTGGCCCGGCTGTTCGCGCGGATCGTGCACGAGGCGGGCTTCCCCGCCGGGGTGTTCAACCTGGTCACCGGCCTCGGCGCGGTCGCGGGCGCGGCGCTGGCGGAGCACCCCGGGGTCGACCTGGTCTCCTTCACCGGCTCCACCGCCGTGGGCCGCGGCATCGCCGAGACGGCCGGGCGCGGCGTCAAGCGCGTCACCCTGGAGCTCGGCGGCAAGTCCGCCAACGTCGTGCTGCCGGGCGCCGACCTGGCCCGCGCGGTCAACGTCAACGTCGGCAACGTCTTCGCCAACTCCGGCCAGACCTGCAGCGCCTGGACCAGGCTGCTGGTGCACGAGGACCAGTACGAGGAGGCCGTGGCGATCGCCGCCAAGGCCGCCGCGAAGTACGTCCCCGGCGACCCCGCCGAGCCGCAGACCCGGGTCGGCCCGGTGGTCAGCGCCCGGCAGCGCGAGCGGGTGCGCGACTACATCACCGGCGCGCTCGCCGAGGGCGCCCGGCTGGCCGCCGGCGGCGCGGACGCCCCCGAGGGCCTGGACACCGGCTACTACGTCCGACCGACCGTCCTCGCCGACGTCACACCGGAGATGACCGTCGCCCGGGAGGAGGTCTTCGGCCCGGTACTGTCCATCCTGCGCTACCGCGACGAGGAGCACGCCCTGGAGATCGCCAACGGCACCGACTACGGACTGGCCGGCGGCGTCTGGGCCGCCGACAACGAGACCGCCGCCGCGTTCGCCCGCCGGATGGACACCGGCCAGGTCGACATCAACGGCGGCCGCTTCAACCCGCTGGCACCCTTCGGCGGCCACAAGGGCTCCGGGCTGGGCCGTGAGCTGGGACGGCACGGCCTGGAGGAGTTCCTCCAGACGAAGTCCCTCCAGTTCTGACACCCGCCGGCTCCCCGGCCCCCCGACGCATCCCACCGACGCATCCGACCGACCCGACGAATCCGAGGTACCCCACATGGTCCGCGCCGCCCTGCTCACCGCCGTCGGCAGCCCGCTGGAGCTGGTCGAGATCGAGCTGCCCGAGCCCGGCCCCGGCCAGGTCCGGGTGAAGCTGGCGGCAGCCGGCATCTGCCACTCCGACCTGTCGCTGGCCACCGGCGTGCTGCGCACCCCGGCCCCCGTGGTGCTCGGCCACGAGGGCGCCGGCACCGTCACGGCCGTCGGCGAGGGCGTCTCCTCGGTACGCCCCGGCGACGCCGTCGTGCTCAACTGGGCGCCCGCCTGCGGCACCTGCCACCTCTGCTCGCTCGGCGAGCCGTGGCTGTGCGAGAACTCCGGTGCCGCCTCCACCCACACCTACGCGGCACTCGCCGACGGCACCGGCCTGTACCCGGGCCTGGGCGTCGCCGCGTTCGCCGAGGAGACGGTGGTCGCCGAGCGGGCCGTGCTGCCGCTGCCCCACGGCGTACCGCTGGACGGCGCCGCCCTGCTCGGCTGCGCGGTGCTCACCGGATACGGCGCCGTGCACAACGCGGCCCGGGTCCGCGCCGGGGAGTCGGTGGTGGTACTGGGCCTCGGCGGCGTGGGCCTCGCCGTACTGCAGGCGGCCCGGATCGCCGGCGCCGGCCCCGTCATCGCGGTCGACGTCACCCCGGAGAAGGAGGAGCTGGCCCGCCGCCACGGCGCGACCGAGTTCGTCCTCTCCGACGACCGGACCGCCAGGACCGTACGGACGCTGACCGGCGGCCACGGCGCCGACCACGCGTTCGAGTGCGTCGGACGGGGCGTCACCATCCGCGCCGCGTGGTCCTCCACCCGGCGCGGCGGGCGCACCACCGTGGTGGGCATCGGCCGCAAGGACGACCTGGTCTCGTTCTCCGCCCTGGAGGTCTTCCACTTCGCCCGCACCCTCAGCGCCTGCGTCTACGGCAACAGCGACCCGGCCAAGGACATCCCCGTCCTCGCCGAGCACGTCCGGGCCGGCCGGCTCGACCTGGACGCCCTGATCACCGACCGGATCACCCTGGACGAGATCCCCGCCGCGTTCGACCGGATGGCCGCCGGCCAGGGCGGCCGGTCGCTGGTCGTCTTCCCGTAGGCCCGGTGGCAGCGGGCCCTGCTGCGGCGCGGGCGCCGTCCGGGTGACCTTCCGGGCGCGCGGCGCCCCTCCCGGGGCCCTGCGGCGCCAGCATGGTGGTACCGAGAGCCGGGAGGCGGCTCCACCGGGTGCGAGGAAGTACCGCGATGCCACGATCCGTCCCACGCCGCCGCCTGTTCGGCACCCTGGTTGCGGCGGCCCTCCTGCTGGGGGCCGCCGCACCGGTGGCCTCCGCCGCCGAGGACACCGCCGAACTGCCCGCTCTCACGGGCTGGTTCGACTACGCCCCGCTGTCGGACGACGGCGTGCCGATGTCCTTCCTCCCCGCGTTCGGGCGTCCGGAGCCGCGCCCGGCGGCCTGACCGGCACCGGCATCCGCACCGGTGCCGCCCGGGCCCGCCGTCAGGCCAGGTCGATGCCCGGGTAGAGCGGGAAACCGGCCAGCAGGTCGGCGGACCGCTTGGCCACGCCGTCCCGCAGCGCCGCGTCCAGCACGTACTGGGCCTTGGACGGGGCGCCGGCGGCCGTGGTGACGGGCGTGGTGCCGCGCAGCACGGTGTCGATCAGGCCCGCGATCTCGTCCATCTCGGCGACGCCGAGGCCTCGGGTGGTCAGCGCGGGGGTACCCAGGCGCACGCCCGAGGTGTACCAGGCGCCGTTCGGGTCCTGCGGGACGGAGTTGCGGTTGGTGACGATGCCCGCGTCGAGCAGCGCCGCCTCGGCCTGCCGGCCGGTCAGGCCGTAGCCGGAGACGTCCGCGAGGACGAGGTGGTTGTCGGTGCCGCCGGTGACGAGCCTGCCGCCGCGCCGCAGCAGGCCCTCGGCGAGGGCGTTCGCGTTCTCGACGATCCGGCGGGCGTAGTCCTGGAACTCGGGGCGGCGGGCCTCCGCGAACGCGACCGCCTTGGCCGCCATCACGTGCGAGAGCGGGCCGCCGAGCACCATCGGGCAGCCCCGGTCGACGTGCTCGGCCAGCTCGGCGTCGCAGAGCACCATGCCGCCGCGCGGGCCGCGCAGCGACTTGTGCGTGGTGGTGGTGACGATCTGCGCGTGCGGGACGGGGTTGAAGTCGCCGGTCAGCACCTTGCCCGCGACCAGGCCGGCGAAGTGCGCCATGTCGACCATCAGGGTGGCGCCGACCTCGTCCGCGATCTCCCGCATCAGGCGGAAGTTCACCAGGCGCGGGTACGCCGAGTAGCCGGCCACCAGGATCAGCGGGCGGAACTCGCGGGCGGTGGCGCGCAGCGCGTCGTAGTCGATGAGGCCGGTGGCCGGGTCGGTGCCGTAGCTGCGCTGCTCGAACATCTTGCCCGAGATGTTCGGGCGGAAGCCGTGCGTGAGGTGGCCGCCGGTGTCCAGCGACATGCCGAGCATCCGCTGGTTGCCGAGTTCCTGGCGCAGCTGCGCCCAGTCCTGCTCGGTCAGGTCGTTGACGTGCCGCGCCTGCGCACGCTGGAGGGCCGGGCTCTCGACCCGCTGGGAGAGCACCGCCCAGAAGGCGACCAGGTTGGCGTCGATGCCGGAGTGCGGCTGGACGTAGGCGTGCTGGGCGCCGAACAGCTCGCGGGCGTGCTCGGCGGCGAGCGCCTCCACGGTGTCGACGTTGCGGCAGCCCGCGTAGAAGCGGCGGCCGACGGTGCCCTCGGCGTACTTGTCGCTGAACCAGTTGCCCATCGCGAGCAGCACGGCCGGGGAGGCGTAGTTCTCACTGGCGATCAGTTTGAGGGAGGCGCGCTGGTCCTCCACCTCGGCGCCGATGGCGTCCGCGATGCGCGGCTCGACCTGGCGGACGACGTCCAGGGCGCTGCGGAACGCGGTGTTGGCGGCCGGCGAAGCGGTGGTGTGCGGGGCGGTGGTGTCAGGGGCCTGGGCAGGCAAGGGGGTCTCCTCGCTCGGAACGGACGGCCCAGGCGCACGGCGACAACGTGAGACACGGAGCCGCTTCCCGATGGTTGATTCCATCCCTGTCGCGCCAGTCGCGGCTCACCGGGATCGTAACAGGGCGCCGGGGGCCGCGACGGGGGTCTCACGATGCGGGACGCGGCGCCGGTGGGCACCGGCAGCCCGGCCGCCCCCGCCGATCGGGCCGCACCCGGGGTATTGATGAGGCCGTGAATCACTGCTTCACTTCTTGCCATGGCCTACCGAAGCACCCCCGCCGTCCGGGCCCGGCTCGACGCCCAGCGGGCCGCCGTCCTCACCGCCGCGACCGAGCTGCTCTCCGAACACGGTTACGCCGCCTGCTCGGTGGCCGCCGTCGCACAGCGGGCCGGCATCGCGACCGGCAGCGTGTACCGCTCGTTCCCGAACAAGGCCGAGCTGGTCGCCGAGCTGTTCCGCACCGTGGTCGGCCGCGAGATCGCGGCGGTGCGCGCGGCCGCCGCCTTCGACGGGGACCTGGCCGCCCAGGTCTCCTCGGTGATCGGCACCTTCGCCGGCCGGGCGCTCAGCGCACCCCGCCTCGCGTTCGCGCTGCTCGCCGAACCCGTCGGCCCCGAGGTGGACGCCCAGCGGCTGGTCTTCCGGCTGGCCTTCCGGGACTTGATCGCCGGTCTGATCGCCGAGGGCGTGGCCGCCGGCCGGCTGCCCGCCCAGGACCCGAGGCTGACCGCCGCCGCCCTGGTCGGCGCGGTCGGCGAGGCACTGGTCGGCCCCCTGGCGGACGGCTCCCCGGCCGAGGAACTCGTCCCCGCGCTCTCGGTGTTCGCCCTGCGCGCCCTCGGCCACCAGGAATCCGCCCCCACCTCGCCAACCGGAGCGAACCGATGACCGACGCCACCTCCACCCGGCCCGACGACCGGCCGGACACCCTGCCCGCCGCCCGCCCCGGCGCACGGCCCGACACGCGGCCCGACGCCCGCGAACGGAACGCCGAGCGCCTCCTGCGGGTCTCCGCCAGGCACTCCCACGACCCGCTGACCGAGATCGACTGGGCGGCGCCCGTCGATCCCGACCAGTTCGCCATACCGCCGCACCGCGTCTCGCTCCACGGCACGCCGCTCTGGGCCTCCATGACGCACCGTCAGCAGGTGCGGCTGAGCGTCCACGAGCTCGCCAGCACCATGGCGGCGGGCATCTGGTTCGAGCTGATCCTGATGGAGGGCCTGATCCGGCACGTCTACGAGAGCGACCTCACCACCAGGCACGCGCAGTACGCGCTGACCGAGGTCGCCGACGAGTGCCGCCACTCGACCATGTTCGCGCGCTACATCACGGCCATGGGCTACCCCTCGGCCCGCCCCTCCCGCCGGGCGCAGCGGCTCGGCAGGCTGCACTTCCTGCTCAACGACACCACCATGATGTTCGCCGGCGCCGTCTTCGTCGAGGAGTTCACCGACGCGATGCAGCGCGAGATGGTCAGGGACGACAGCCTGCAGCCCCTGGCCCGCTCGGTCGCCCGCATCCACGTGATCGAGGAGGCCCGCCACATCGGCTACGCCAAGCCGGAGTTGGAGCGCCGCTGGGCCAGGATGAGCGCCCCGCGCCGGGCGGTCTTCCGCCAGACCCTGGCCCTGCTCGCCCACCAGTCGGTCACCGAGGTCATCCACCCCCGGGTCTACGCCCTGGCCGGCCTCGACCCCCGGGTCGCCCGGCAGGCCGCCGCCCGGAACCCGGACTGGCAGCAGGCGAAGATCGACTGGGCCCGCAAGGCCGTCGAGTTCTTCAGCGGTCTGGGCCTGATCGACCGCCACTCCGAGCACCGGTGGCGCCGTGCGGGGCTGCTCCCGGCCGCCCGTCGGGCCTCCTGAGGCAGCGGAGCGCCCCGGCAGCCGGGCGGCTGACCGATACGGAGAGGCCGGATCACCGGCCGTGGGCTAAGGTCGCGCGATGATCGAATGGACGGAGCGGCCCGGCGACAGCTGGTGGACGCTCGTAAGGGGAAGTCTGGCGGCCTGCTGGTGGCGGCTGCTGGTGGTCCAGGTGCTGTTCGGCGGCCTCGCCTGGACCCTGGTGCCGCTGCACGCGCTGAGCTACCTGCACGGTCCGTGGGTGGTGACCGAGGCGTTGCAGCTCGCCGCGGGTCACCTCCTGGCAGCCTGGGGCTGGTCCGCCGGCCTGCGGATCCTGGACGGCGGCCACGGCATCCTGTCGGCACTGCGGCCCGACGTGCGGCGGATCGGGCGGCTGAGCTGCTGGCTGGTGGCCCTGGACCTCGTCGGTGTGCTGCGACTCCTGGTCTACGTGGACGGCGGGGCCTACACGGACATCGTCTTCTCGCCCGCGATGTCGGCGATCCAACTGGCCTCGCTGTACCTGGCGTTCGCCGCCGCCTTGCTGCCGATGGCGGTCCTGCTGGAGGGACGGGGCCTGCGCCGGGCCTGGCGGCTCTCCCACGGCGGCCTGCGCGCCGTCCTGCGCGTGCTGCCGCTGGTGCTGCTGGGCACCTTCGCGACCGAGGCCCTGCAGTACGCGCAGATCGTCGCGCTGGGTACGTACCCCCGGCCGTCCTACCTCGTCCCGCTCCAGGCGGCGGCCTTCGTCCTGGGTGTTCTGGGGGGCGCGCTCACCAAGGTGCTGCTGTACGCCGCCCACCAAGTGTCCTCGCGGGCGGGGCGCGACGACTCCCGGGCCTACGGACCCTCGCCCGTCTCCCCCTCCTCCGGGCACCACTCCCCCGGGCCGAAGGTGACGCCCGGGACGGCCGCCGTGTAGCGGAGCGACGCCTCCTCGCGGGCGGCCAGGTGGACGGTCCAGGTGTCTTCGTCCGGCTCGGGCCAGGCGATGGCGAGGAGGCCTTCGCCGGCGTACTGGCGGGTGAAGAGTTCCGGGCCGGGCAGCCGGTGCAGGGGCGCGAGCAGTTCGGCGCAGCGGGCGAGGGCCAGCCTGCTCGCGCGGGCGGCGTGCCGGGCGCCCTCGACCGACTCGTGCAGGAGCAGTGCGGGCAGGAACTGCGAGAGCAGCAGGCCCTCGGGGTGCGGCTCCCAGGCCACCGCGTCACCGATCCAGCGCTGGTGGACGACCGGGTCGCCGTCGCCCGGGGCGACGCCGAACTCCTGGGCCTCGAAGTCGTCGCGGCAGAAGGCGATCAGCCCGTCGTCCTCGTACAGCTCGTCCGGCGCGGCGATCCTGTGGTTGAACAGGACGGGCCGGCCGTAGCCGGCCGTGACGGTGTACCACTCGGCGAGTGCGGGCGGCAGGCCGTCCACGGCCGCCGCCGCGACGGCGGGTGCGACGGCCGGTCCGTCGCCGGACGCGCCCGCGTGGCCGGGTGTGCCTGCCTGGTCGGGCGGGCCGTACCAGTCGGCGAGGAAGCCCTCGGGGCCGGGGTCGTCGAGGAGTCGGTGCACGGGGTCAGTGTGCCGGAGCGGTGGCGCGATCCGGTGCGGCGACGCTCTCAGCGCCGCCGCGCCGTACTGACGACCAGGCAGACGGCGGCCACCACGATCGCTCCGCCGAGCACGATCGGGCCGGTCAGCGGCTCCGAGAGGACCAGCCAGCCGAGCAGGACCGCCACCACCGGGTTGACGTACGCGTAGGTGGAGACCAGGGTCAGCGGCGCGGACTGCAGCAGCCAGGCGTACGCGGTGAAGGCGACCAGTGAGCCGAAGACCACCAGGTAGGCGAGGGCCAGCCAGGAGCGGGTGGAGACCTGGCCGAGGTCGAGGCCGTGCTGCTCACCGCGGGCCAGGCCGACCAGCAGACCGGCGGAGCCGCCGACGATCATCTGGTAGGCGGCGGCGGCGAAGACGTTCCGCGGCATGCTGATCCGGCCGGACGCGAACGAGCCTGCCGCCCAGGTGAGGGTGGCGGCCACCACGGCGATCACGCCGGCGGGCGCCACGTCGCCGCCGAGCGCGGGCCAGGAGAGCACCGCGAGGCCGGCCAGGCCGAGCAGCACCCCGCCGAGGGCGGCCGGGCGCGGGCGGGTGCCGGCGGCCATGGTCAGCAGCACCATCCAGAGCGGGACGACGGCGACCAGCAGGGCGGCCAGCCCGGACGGGATGGAGTTCTCGCCGAGCACCACCAGACCGTTGCCACCGGTCAGCAGTAGGACGCCGACCAGGGCGGCGGAGCCGAACTGGCGCCGGGTCACCCGGACGGCGGCGGGCCCCTGGCGCCAGGCCACCAGGCCGAGCAGCAGCAGGCCGGCGAGGAGCGAGCGCGAGCCGGCCGAGAGGAAGGACGGCAGGGTCTCCACGGTGATCCGGATCGCCAGGTAGGTCGACCCCCAGAGGACGTAGACGATGCCCAGCGCGGCCCAGACCGCGCCGCTCAGCCGGACCCGGTCGCCGGCGGCCGACTGCCCGGCCGCACCCGGGGCGGCCGGGGCCTTCCCGATCGCCGGAGGTCTCTGCGGGGCCGGTGCGGTCATGGGTGTCTCCCTGTAACGGTGCTGTACGACGATGGCCATGAGACCGCATCGGCAGGCCCGCGCGCCAGTCGGTATCCGGCCGCACCGTACTCCGGGTACCGTGGCCGCTCCCCCGTACCGGCAGCACCCCCGCCCACCGCGTCCGCCCACCGCACCCGCTCAGGAGGTTCCCCGTGCTCCCCTTCTTCGTGTACGGCACGCTGCGCCCCGGCGGCAGAAACCACGACGCGCTGCTCGGGGGGCAGTGCACGTCGGTCCTCCCGGCCGTGCTGGCCGGTGCCGCCCTGCACGACGGGCCGGGGTTCCCGTACGCCGTCCCCGACCCGGTGCACCGGGTGGTCGGTGAACTGCTCGGCGTCCGGGCCGCCGCGTACGAGCGGCTGCTGGACGCGCTGGACCGGCTGGAGGAGTGCCGCCCGGACGGCTCGGGCCTGTACGTGCGGCGGCGGCTGCCCGTCCGGACGGCGGACGGCGCGGAGACGGATGCCTGGGTCTACCTGGCCGGTCCGCGCGCGGCCGCCGCCCTCGCCGCGCGCCCGGCGCTGATCGCCTCGGGCGACTGGACGGACCGCTGATCCCGGCAGCGCGGCGGGCGCGGACCGTACCGGTC